>CAZJIR010000105.1:0-7915 GCA_964546095.1 uncultured Pirellulales bacterium | reverse complement strand
CTGACAGTACCCTTCTTTTTTCGCTTGCATTCGATGCCAGAGTCATTGCTTTTTTGTATAATTCCATTGTCTCTTCATCCGGTCGATTGTTATCAAGCCCAAGCAGTCGGACAGAACCCCGTAGTGCTAATATTTGATTTACTTTATGGTCTGAGTTCTCTGCTATCTTCATCAGGTCGAGCATCGGCTCAGCAGTGGGCCACTCTGCCAGTGCACGTATAGCGGCACCTTGAAGGTCAGTATTATTGTTGTTGAGTGCTTCAAAAAGCTGGGGCAAGGCGCTGTTGTCCCCAATCTTACCTAACACGCTCAGCAGAGAGCACCGTTTTTGTATGTCCTTAACTGAAGGAAGTACTGCCAGTACCGCCTCGGCCTGACAGTTTTTGTCCTCGATTTTATGAGCAATAGCGGCGATTGTTTTCTGAGCTTCATTATTCTCAGATGGTCTTTGTAAATTCAATAAAAGCTTAACTAATGCCGGTAAATGCTCCGGACCGGCAATGACCTTCAATGCCTTGAGCGATGCGATTCGAACTTTGCGGTCGGAATCCTTTGCAGCATTCAGTAAAGCACTCACACCTTGAGAGATATTACGTTGCCCTATGCTGGTAATTAATTCAACTTTTGTCTTGGCTTCGGCGTTTGGGATACCGGCTAAAATCGTTTCGTCAACTTTTACGCCGCGTAGACGATACAAGCTCTGACGGGCTGCTTTTTGTTCCCGGCCTTTGGTTGTTGCCGCCGCCTGTGCTAATAAGCTGATGCTCGATGCGTTACCAAGTTCCCCTAAAGCCTTCAAAGCTGCAATCCGAATGGATTCGTCTTTAGCCTTTGCCGCAGTGATAACCGCCGGTAAAGCTGCAGAATCACCACGATTGCCCAATGCATACAACAATTGAACCTGACTTGTCACCGAAAGATTTGGCAGCTCTTTAGCTAAGGCTTTTGTTACTTCTGCGCCTGGCATCTCTTTTACCATTGTGATTGCCACAGTCTGCATTTCCTGATCACCGCTTCTGAGAATGTCCAGGACTATTCCAATGGCATCGTCCTGCTGTTGGCCGAAAGCTGCCGGGCAAAAGGCATAACAGTACGAAAGCACAAAGGCTAATGAGCTATAAATGGTACGTCTGATTTTCATTTTTCACTTTTACCGTTACTTTTTGGTTGCGTTAATCATGCCCGTTAGTGCCGCGGTACGTATCTGTTTGGGCATGTCTTCTTTCTGGAGGCTTTTGTAAATCATTAAAGCTTCGGTTTTTTTGCCTTCGGCCACAAGCTGGTCGGCGCACCTCAAGTAAGAATCCAGAACCAGCACTCGTAATTTGCCTTTTGCCTTGTCCTTTGCTGCTGCCAATGCTTCTGTTGCTTTGGAATCAGCGATTTGGCCGAGAGCGGCGACGGCGGCAGTGGCAATTATCTGGTCGGGATTATCAATGAGTCTGCTAAGAGCACGAACTGATTCTTTATCACGACGCTGGCCCAGGGAGTTGATTATGCCGACTTTTGGTTTGCCCTTTGCTTTCGGCAAAGCGCTTCGCAGTGCTTCATCCACGGCCTTGCCGGGTATCCGTTCCAGAGCGTACCTTGCCATATCTGATGTTTCCTCATCAGTCAGCATTTTACCCAGAACCGGCACGGACTGTTCGGTGCCTATTATGCTTAGCTGCCTGCAGACGAACTGTTTGCCGGCCCGTGTTGCGTCTGATGTGAGCATGCCCAGCAGACTTTTCTCAATATTTTTCAGCTCTGTAGGTGAGCTGTGCGCCTTTTTTATGATATCGCTCACTTCGGTCAGAGCCAAACGGCTCTGGCCCCAATCGTACGTCTTAATCTTTTCCTGTAATTCTTGTAATGTTGCCATTTCTGTTCCCTTTCCTGAACTAACGATAGGTTTTGGTTTTGTATCAACTTTATAGTCACCAAATGCAAACTGAATTCCGTCGAGATAATGCTGCAATACAGCCGGGTTCCAGAAAATATGGTCGTTGTGCCCTAATGAGCAGTAGAATATACGTCCATTGCCCCATCTCTTGACCCAGCTAATGCCGGTGTCCGCATCCGTTGGTTTGAATCCTCTAACGTTACGCGTGGTCGGGTCACTCATGTCCAGACTCATCAAAACAAGCTGCTTATCGCGTGAATAAAGTGGCGGGTCGGTTCGATAAATCTCATCATTTATCTTAAATCCCTTACCCTTAAAGGCCTTCATAAGCGGATGGTCCGGCTCATCAATCTTAATCGCCCAGGTCCCGCCGCTTGTCCATGGATGACCTGTAAATTTTCCACCCATCATTTCCATTCCCTCAGGCCACTCGTAAAAATTATCTGTTCCGGCGTGGACGCCCACTATGCCTTTTCCGCTTTTCACAAAATCCATCAATGCCTTACACCGCTCAGGAGTTTCTTTCGGGTCAAACTTCAAGTGTGTCGTATTGTTCAGACACACTGCATCGAACTGCTTGAGGTTCTCAGCCGTGAAAACCGAGTAGTCGTCGGTGATTACGACATCGAACGCTCCGGTCTTTTTACCCATTATCTCGAGCGCTTTATTGACAATGGGAATCGATGTATGGAAGAATCCTTCACACCTCCAAAAAACCAGCATTTTTCGCGGTTTGGCCGGCTTAGCAGTTGCACTTTTCGGCATTGCTTTTTCTATTTTTTCCACTTCTTCCGGCGTAACTTCCCGTAGCTTCGCCGGCGAAGCTGCCTGCAAAACACCACTCAGCAGCGATGTGCACAGCAGGGCAGGCAATACGATTTTGACACCTTTAAAACTTCGAATCATTCTTATTCCTTTCTATTGTTAATTTTTATTTTTAAGCTTATAGATGCCACGGGCTGCGCATTGGTCGTGACAGCATCCTGTTGGCCTGCTCGTCATTAACGAATTGTTCCTTCTCAGGATTCCATCTAAGCTTTCTGCCTAACAGCATTGCAATTTCACCAAGCAGCCCCACACTAATCGACCGGTGCCCTATCTCGATAGGTGCAACAGTCTGTTCACGAGATCTAACACAGTCTAAGAAGTTTTGCTGATGGTCTCTGCTTACATATAATCTGGTTTCGTTTGGTCCAATGACTTCCCTTAAGATTTTGTCGTCGCTGGCCTCAAGTGCACCGCGTCTGACATGAATCCAGCCTTTTTCACCGTACCATGCGGTTCCCATCCCCTTCGGCTGCTGATTATCGTTGGCCACAATCATTGTTAGGCCGTTCGCGTATTTACAGGTAAACTTGTATGCCATTGGCGTGTTATAGATGCCGTCTTTGGGATAAACACCTTTACCTTCTATCTCAACCGGGCCGGTATAGTCCAGTCTCAGGCCCCAGTGTGCGATATCAATATGATGGCCCGCCCAGTCGGTTAGTTGCCCGCCGGAGTAATCCAAAATCCAGCGCCAATCCCAATGAGGTCCGTTGCGGCCTAAATGCATATAAGGTCGCCAGGGAGCGGGTCCCAGCCAAAAGTCCCAGTCAATCCCCTCTGGTACTGGTGATACAGGTCTGTTGCCTGTTCGGCCTCCGGTTGGAAGACCGACCTCGACCTTGTGTACTTTGCCTATCCGTCCATTGATAACTAATTCACTGGCGTGGCGGAAGCTTCGCTGCGAGCGCTGCCAGCTACCCGTTTGCCATATTCTTTTATAACGATGGACTGCCTCGACCATTGCACGGCCCTCGTTAATCGTCCGGGCCAATGGTTTTTCACCGTACATATCTTTGCCGGCCCTGGCGGCCATAATTACCGGTATCGAATGCCAGTGATCCGGCAGAGCCAGTGATAAGGCATCTATGTCCGTGCGCTCAATCACTTCGCGGAAATCTGAGTACGTCTTACAATCATTGTTTCCATATTTCTCATCCACGATGTTCTTGGCTCCATCGCGATGAGCTTTATCAACATCGCAGACAGCTACTATCTGAACTCCCCTTTTGTCTAAGAATCCGCGCATGTTACCTGTACCCTGGGAGCCTACACCAATGGAGGCCATAACTATTCGGTTGCTCGCAGCAACACTGCCGCCCTGCCCCAATGCCGACGACGATACGATATAGGGAAATACTGCCGCACCTGCTGTAAAGCCGGTCGCACTTTTTAAGAACTGGCGTCGATTAAGCTTTTTCATAGTAAACTTTCCTCTTATGTGATTAGCAAGTAACAATCAATTTCCAAAACTTCCGATTCAGGAATATGTCAGATTATATTCAATTAAAAGAACAGTAGTTTTCAATGAACAATAATAAATAGTCAGTTTCAAAGATGCCATGGACTGCGCATCGGTCGTGAAAGCAGGCGGTTGGCCTGGTCGTCCCCAATAAACACCTCATTTTCAGGGTCCCATTTCAGTGCCCGCCCAAGTTTGTATGCTATATTGCCTATGTGACAGACCGTTACCGAGCGGCAGCCGGTTTCTATATCGCAAACCGGTTTGCTGCGATTTCGGATGGCGTCCAGCCAGTCAACATAGTGGTTTTTACTTTCGTACAAGTGTATTTCGTCAGGGCCGATTTGCTGGTCCTTCAGACTTTCCGGTTTTGTTTGTATGTACCCTCTATCAACGTTAACCTCACCTTTCGTGCCTGTAAACAAAATACCCCTGGCACGGTTACTGCGTGTCATTGTTACGCCGCTGGCGTACCGGTATGTAAGCAATTTGTATTCTTTGCCGTCAGGCGGGAAGACCTCCACCGGACCGTTTTCATCCATTCCCATTCCCCATTGTGCAATATCAAAATGATGTGCTCCCCAGTCTGTCATTCCGCCTCCGCCAAAGCTGCTATGATAACGCCAATGAGGAAAGCCGTCGAAGCTTATATGTGGCGAAAGTTCCGAATTATACGGCCGCCACAATGCGGGTCCTAACCACATGTTCCAGTCCAGATAGTCCGGCACGGCCTGAGCCGGCAGGGGCCGATCCCCTGGAGGGCCGCTAATGTTTGCATTAACGTGTTTTAATTCTCCGATGTACCCATTGAGTACGAATTCACATCCAAGCCTGAAGTGCCAGTCCGAACGCTGCATACTGCCGGTCTGGAAAATTCTGCCATATCTTCTGACCGCATTGACCATAGCCCGGGCCTCTTTAATAGTGTGAGAGAGCGGTTTTTCACAGTATATGTCCTTACCGGCCTTGGCTGATTCTATCACTGTAATAGCGTGCCAGTGGTCAGGCGTGGCAATCACGACAGCGTCGATGTCGTTTCTTGCGAGCAGTTCGCGGAAATCACCATAGGCTGCACAGCTTTTGTACATTCCCGCAGTCCTGCTGGCGTAATGTTTTTCCACCATCTTTTGGGCGCGTTCGAGTTTCAGCCTGTCAACATCACACACGGCGAGCACCTGAGTGCCGGATGAGTTCAGAAAGGACCGAAGCAAATATACATTCTGCTTACCCATGCCGATAAAGCCCAACGTAATCCGTTCGCTCGGCATAATGTTACCGGCTTGCCCCAGAACTGACGCTGGAACAATATATGGAAAACTTATAGCTGTTGCTGCAATTCCGGCTGCCCTTTTTATAAATTGACGCCGGTTGATTTCTTCTTTTTTCATAATACTTATTTAATTATCTTTTACGCTTGATGCATTTTACAGATGCCATGGACTGCGCATTGCATTTCCGAGCAGGCTCGATGCAGTCGGGTCATCGAGTATTTTTTCAGTCTGGGGATTAAAACGTATCTTGCGTCCTAACAGCATAGTAATTTGTCCTAAGTGGCCGGGTGTTGCTGAGCGATGTGCAACCTCGCTCGGTGTTAAAGTAGTCTGGCGGCTTTTAATGCAATCCAAAAAGTTTCGCCAGTGCCCGGGAGAACGAAACAGGTGTATCTCATCGACTCCGAACTTCTCTGTGAGTAGCTCTTTGGGTTCTGAATTTATGTCGCCGCGAGTAACCCATACCCATCCGTCTTCACCTATCCATTTTGTCCCACCGTGAATGTCGTCGTGCCCGCCGGCAATAGTCATTGTAATGTCATTGGGATATTTGGCTGTCAGCCGGTATCTTGTCGGGCTGTTCCACAGCCCGTCTTTTGGATATTCACCTGAACCTTCTATCTCATAAGGTCCGCTGTAGTCCATACCCATGCCCCAGTGAGCGATGTCAACATGGTGTCCGACCCAGTCCATAAGCTGCCCGCCTCCGTGGTCAAGAACCCATCGCCAGTTCTTGTGTACACGTGCCGGACAATAAGGCTCATACGGTGCCGGCCCAAGCCAGCGGTCATAGTCGAGTTCTTTTGGTGGGGCACAAATTCCTTCTTGCCCTTGTGTCTTGCCGAAGTCGGCATGGCCCGAAGGCAGCCCGACCTCAACAGTGTGCACTCTGCCTATGCGGCCGTTACGAACTAGCTCACATGCGAACCGGAAATTGTCCTGTGAACGTTGCCAACTGCCAGTCTGCCATACTCGGTTGTAACGCCTGACCGCCTCGCACATGGCACGACCTTCCTTTAAATTATGTGATAGAGGCTTTTCTCCAAAAATGTCTTTACCGGCTCTCGCCGCTTCTATAGCTGGAATCGCGTGCCAATGGTCGGGCAGACCAATCGAAACAGCATCGATATCATCATGCGCCAACAGCTCCCGGAACTCATGGTATGAAGCACAATCTTTATTTTGGTAGTGACTGTTGACTTGTTCAACTGCACTTTGCAGGTGGTTTTTATCGATGTCGCAGATGGCTACTATTTGGCAATCTTTTTCACCAAGAAATGTGCCCATATTGTATGTTCCCTGCCAGCCTACACCGATGCAGCCCATAGTAATTCGTTCGCTTGGTGCTACACTGCCGTCTTGCCCTAGAGCCGATGAAGGTACGAGGTACGGAAAAGCTATCGCCCCCACGGCTGTGCCGGCTGTTTTCTTCAGGAACTGACGCCGATTAATATTTTTTTTACAAGTCATAGTTAACTCTTTTTTAAATTTAGTTGTCCCGGACGTTAAGTCACGCACTTGGGAGCTTGGTCATTTCTACCTCGAATCTTTATCAAAAGCTGCATCGAAGGCTACCTGTGATGGCTTAAAGTCTGCATTTTTAATGAACTCGCAAGCCTCTCGTGCGCCGTGTTCACGGTCCATTCGGCTGTCTTCCCATTCAATCGAAAGCGGCCCCTGGTAACCTACATCGTTAAGCGCTACGATTATCTCCTCGAAGTTGATATCGCCATGCCCGATTGAGCGGAAATCCCAGTAACGACGCGGGTCGGCGAACTCTATATGACCACCGAAAACGCCGACAGTCCCGTCTCCATGGCCCCACCAGACGTCCTTCATATGAGCATGGAAAATTCGGTCGCTAAAAGTACGGATAAACTTCACGTAGTCCACTCCCTGATATCCGAAATGGCTGGGGTCATAATTGAAGCCGAAGCACTCGTGCCCATCGACTGCTTCGACGGCGCGTTGAGCCGAGGCAATGTCGAAAGCTATCTCGGTCGGATGGACCTCGAGGCCAAACTTGATGCCCAGCTTCTTAAATTCGTTAAGGATGGGTTTCCAGCGCTTGGCGAAGTCATCGTAGCCCGCATTAATCATATCAGGAGTAGCCGGTGGGAACGAATAAAGCAGATGCCATATTGAGCTGCCCGTAAAACCGTTGACGACCTCTACTCCGAGTTTCTTGGCGGCTTTGGCGGTGTTGATAACTCCCTCAGCTGCGCGCTTGCGAATGCCTTCAGGTTCGCCGTCGCCCCAGATATCCGGCGGTAAAATTGCCTTATGGCGTTCATCGATATTGTCACAGACTGCCTGGCCTATCAGGTGTGTCGATACCGCAAATACCTCGAGGCCGTTCTTTTTCAATAAATCACGTTTGGCTTTGCAATAGCCGTCATCCGCCAGGGCCTTGTCAATTTCAAAGTGGTCGCCCCAGCAGGCCAATTCCAAACCGTCATAACCCCACTTCGT
>CAZJIR010000104.1:223-7952 GCA_964546095.1 uncultured Pirellulales bacterium | reverse complement strand
AAGCTCGTCCAGTCCCGGCATCAGCCTGATGCAGGAGGGAATAAGCTATCTGGCCGGCGCTGAACTGCCGGCGGTGGTCGTAAATGTAATGCGAGGCGGCCCGGGCTTAGGTAATATCGCGCCATCGCAGGGCGATTATTTCCAGGCTACTCGAGGCGGCGGACACGGTGATTACAGAACTATCGTCCTTGCGCCGTCGGGTGTTCAGGAACTGGTCGATTGTATGCCGCTGGCGTTTGACCTGGCTGACAAGTATAGAATAACTGTTCTGGTTCTGGCTGATGGAATCTTAGGCCAGATGATGGAGCCGGTTGCGTTGGAAAAAAGGCCCAAGCCTGAACTGCCCCCAAAAGACTGGGCCTTAACGGGCGCAAAAGGCAGAAAGCAGAACATCGTCCGCTCGCTATGGCTCAAAGAGGGAGCGCTGGAAAATCTGAACTTTAAATTACAAGCAAAATACGAGCAAATAGAAAAGGACGAGGTGCTTTGCGAACAATACGGAGTTGACGATGCCGAAATAATAGTAGTTGCATACGGCGTCGCGGCAAGGATTGTCCGTGGCGCGGTAACCAGGGCCAGAGAAGAAGGAATCAAGGTCGGCTGGATACGTCCGGTTACTCTTTGGCCGTTCCCAACAGAGATTATCAGCAAAGTCGCTGACGAATTTCGTATCTTCCTGACCGTTGAGATGAGTCTGGGCCAAATGGTCGAAGATGTAAAACTTGCAGTTGCCGGCAAATCACCGGTGGTATTTCACGGCCGACCCGGCGGCGGTGTGCCTGCCGTTGATGAGATTTTAGACAAAATTAAGCAGTTAACATTGAGAACAACAAATGAAGACAGTATTTAAACGAACACCGACACTTAAGGATTGCCCGACACATTACTGTCCCGGGTGTGGACACGGCATTGCTCATCGGTTATTGGCTGAGACAATCGACGAACTGGACATACACGACCGCACTATTGGCATAGCGCCGGTGGGATGCGCAGTGCTGGAGTATGATTATATCGACGTTGATATGATTGAGGTCGCGCACGGCAGGGCGCCGGCCGTGGCGACCGGCATGAAAAGAACCAATCCCGACAAAATAATCTTCTCCTATCAGGGCGACGGCGACCTGGCAAGCATAGGTGCCGGTGAGATTTTGCACGCCGGGCACAGGGGCGAGCAAATAACCGTAATATTTATTAATAACGCCGTCTATGGAATGACCGGCGGCCAGATGGCTCCGACAACGATGATTGACCAGGTGACAGCAACAACGCCTAAGGGCCGAGCTGCTGTCGGTGAGGGTTATCCGCTTCAGGTTTCCGAACTTTTAGCCGTATTACCCGGAGTGATTTATGTCGAGCGCTGTTCCCTGCACAATGTAGCTAATATCCGCAAAAGCAAAAAAGCACTTAAGCATGCCTTTGAGCTACAGGTCAAAGGCGCCGAAGGCCTGTCGCTTGTTGAGCTGCTTAGCCCCTGTCCAACATACTGGCGAATGACACCGGCCAAGGCGATGGAATGGATCGAAAACCAAATGACAAAGGTTTTTCCTTTGGGGCGGTTGAAGGGTTAAGAATGACTGCGAATGGTTTTTACGAAGAGATTGTAATTGCCGGTTTTGGCGGACAGGGGATTATGTTGACCGGCAAGCTTTTAGCTCAGACGGCAATGAAGGCCGGCAAAGAAGTAACATATATGCCTTCCTACGGAGCCGAGGTACGTGGCGGCACCGCTAATTGCATGGTGGTCATGGCGGATGAAGAAATCGCCTGTCCCGTTGTCGGAAAACCCGATTCGCTGATTGTTATGAACAAGGCCTCGCTGAATAAATTCGGCTCCCGGCTTAAAAAAGGCGGTCTGTTAATTATGAACAGTTCCCTGATTGATACAAAGCCTCAGTTGGATGATTCGATTGAGATAATTCCAGTACCTGCTGATGATTTAGCTGTCGAATTAGGTAGTCAGAAAAGCGCTAATATGGTAGCTTTGGGCGCGTTCTTGCAAAGTCGAGGGAACATTGCAATTGATGTGGCGGCACAGGCCCTGCCTGATGTTCTTGCAAGGCGATATCATAAAACATTGCCGGTAAACATCGAAGCTCTACATCGCGGTGCCGAATTTGTCAAAGCACATTGTAAAGCCCCGGTGGAATAGGCGAGATTAATTCGGATTTTATCCACACGCTATGAACTCCAGAGAGAGACTGCAGGCAACATTAAACCATCAACCGACCGACCACCTCTGTGTTGACTTTGGTGCAGGTGGCCAGACTGGAATAGGCGCAGGTGCTGTATACCGGCTGCGCCAGGCTGTATTGGGAAATGACAGCAACTACAGGGTTAAAATTACCGAGCCATACCAAATGTTGGGGGAGATTGATGAGGAGCTGCGTCAGGCCTTTGAACTGGATGTAGTCGGTATTCATCCGCTGAAGAATATGTTCGGTTTTGCAAATGAAGGCTGGGAGCCTTTCGAATTATTCGATGGTACACCTGCTCTTGTGCCGGAAAGATTCAATTATACGGTGGATGGAGATGGTAATTTGTTCATGTATCCGGAAGGAGATACGACGGCTCCGCCATGTGCTAAAATGCCGAAGGGTGGATATTTCTGGGATTCGGTACCCAGGCAGGAACCTGTCGATGAGAGCATGCTTGACCCGGCGGACAACTGTGAGGAGTTCGGATTGTTTTCGGACGAGGATATTGAACACTTCAGTCGAGAAGTAGATTACTATTATGATAAAACAGATTACGGTATCTATTTGACGATTCCGGGCGTTGCATTCGGAGATATTGCGCTTGTCCCGGCTCCATGGCTTAAAAATCCCAGAGGCATCAGGGATATTGAGGAGTGGTATATCTCCACAGCCATACGAAAGGACTATGTTTACAAGGTTTTTGAGATGCAGTGCGAGATTGGCCTGACAAACATCGCCAAGCTCGCTAACACACTTGGTGACAAAGTGCAGGTAGCGTTCGTAAGCGGGACCGATTTCGGCACACAGCGGGCGCCGTTTATTTCGACACAGGCTTATCGCGATCTGTATAAACCTTTCCAGAAGGCAATCAATGACAAGATACATGAGCTTACGAACTGGAAAGTATTCATTCATTCCTGCGGTTCTATATATCAGCTCATTCCCGATATGATTGAGGCCGGTTTTGATGTTCTGAATCCGGTACAGTGTTCGGCGGCCGAAATGGACCCTGTCAGGCTGAAAAAAGAATTCGGCGACCAGCTTGTCTTCTGGGGTGGTGGTGTGGATACGCAAAAAACTCTGCCTTTCGGCACACCTGATGAAGTATATAAAGAGGTTCGTCAACGCATCGATGTCTTCAGCAGGAATAGTGGATTTGTTTTCAACAGTATCCATAATATTCAAAGTAACGTACCTGTTGAAAATATCCTGGCGATGTTCAAAGCGATTAAAGATACGAAAAACAAATGATTCGGATAGCGGAGTATCTGTCTAAAATTACTCTTGAAATTAATGACGGGAAGTAGCGGATGAATCTGAACGCCTTCGACGTAATCATATTTGTTACCTTTTTCGCAGTAGTCATAGCGATAAGTCTTTTTAAGAGCAGAAAAGAAAAAAACAGCGAGGACTATTTTCTGGCCGGTCGTGGCCTTCGCTGGTGGCTGATTGGGATTTCAATTGTTGCCGCCAACATTTCAACCGAACAGTTTGTTGGTATGGCAGGCCAGGGCGCCGGAAGCGTTGGGCTTGCTGTAAGCAACTGGCAGCTTTTCGGAAGCATCGGCATTGTAATAATTGCCTTCACTTTATTGCCCCGCTTTCTTAAAGCGGGCATCTACACTATGCCCGAATATTTGGAATATCGCTATAACTCTGCGACTCGGGCTATTATGGCATTGACCACAGTTGTGATTTATGTAGCGGTTCTGCTAACAGCCGTACTTTTTTCGGGCGGCTTGACCCTTCGTACAATTTTTGGCCTTTCTTTAATAAAAGGCGTCTGGCTGATTGGTATTCTCGCCCTTACATACACCGTATGGGGCGGACTCAAAGCCGTGGCCTGGGCGGACTTGTTCCTGGGTGGAGGATTGCTTCTTGGCGGCATTATTATGTTCTTTCTGGGCCTGCGTGCTTGCGGGGGCTGGGAGAATTTTTCGACGGTCAATGCCGAAAAACTGCACATGATACTTCCCGCCGACCATAAGGGATTGCCCTGGACAGGAGTATTTTCAGGTATGTGGATTGTGCTGGTTTACTATTGTGGTTTGAACCAGTTTATTGTGCAGCGTAATCTTGCGGCCAAAACCCTTCGTGACGGCCAGCTTGGTGTTATTATGGCCGGCGCTCTCTGGTTATTGGTGCCGTTTGCTATTGTAATGCCGGGGATTATGTCCTGGCAGCTCTACGGCTCCCAGATGGAATCGGCCGATGAAGCTTTTCCGATGTTAATTCGTAATCTGGCCACCCGGGGATTACGCGGTTTTATGTTCGCAGCTATTGCAGGTGCTGTCATCAGCTCTCTGGCCTCTATGTTGAACTCTGCCTCCACGATTTTTACGATGGATGTCTACAACAGGATGCTCGACCGTAATGCTCCGCAGAAAAGAGTCTTGTTTCTGGGGCGTCTTATGACGATTGTTTTTATGGTTACAGGCTGCTTATTGGCCCCCATGCTGGATAATCCAAAATTTGGCGGGGTGTTCCAATATATTCAGCAGTTTCAGGGATACATCTGGCCGGGCGTCGTGGCGGCTTTTCTATTCGGTATGATGGTCAAAAACGCGCCGGGTTCAGCCGGAGTTGCAGCGCTGGTTTCAGGCCCGGTTATTTATGGAGCATTCCAGAAATTTGCACCAGGCCTGCATTTTCTCATTCAGGTCGCGGTTACATTCCAGCTTGTGCTGATGATAATGGGATTAATCACTTTCTGCAAACCGCTGAAAGAGCCGAGAGAATTACCCGTTCGTGAAGATATGGATATCAAAACGAAGCCAGAGGTTAAGTTCGTAGGTGCTTTGGTACTGACAGCTGTTGCTGTCTTTTATATCATTTTCCGTTAAGCATCCATTTCAAACAGAACAAAAAACCTTCAGGATTTGAAACAGTAAATAACTTGTATTAATACCCACGGATGCTAAAATATCTAATATAGGAAAGGTATAGAGTTTTTTAATTAGAGATTGGGAAAGTAATAATGGCTAAGCAATCTAATACGAAAAAACCTAAGGCAATTTGTAGTTTTTGTGGCCGAGGGGCTTCTCAGGCCGATACGCTCATAGAGGGACCGAATAAAGTCTTTATTTGTCCTGAATGTGTTGAGTTGTGTCACAATATCATCCAGCAGAACCGCAAACGAACCAGTTCCGCGGGCATTAGTCTCGAAGAAATGCCCAAACCCAGAGAAATAAAGGAATATCTGGACGAGTATGTAATCAGCCAGGGGCATGCAAAGAAATATCTCTCGGTTGCGGTTCATAACCACTACAAGCGGCTGTTGCATACCGACAGTGACAACAGCGATGTTGAGATAGACAAATCTAACGTACTTCTAATCGGCCCGACCGGTTCCGGCAAAACTCTACTCGCCCGCACGCTTGCACGTAAGCTGGCAGTACCCTTTGCTATATGTGATGCGACTACTGTGACCGAGGCCGGGTATGTCGGCGAAGATGTAGAAAACTTTCTTTTAAGACTGTTGCAGGCCGCCGACTATGATAAAGAAGCTGCTCAGCGAGGCATTGTTTATATCGACGAAATAGATAAGGTAGGCAAAACATCTCAGAACGTCTCAATCACTCGTGATGTTTCGGGGGAAGGTGTCCAGCAGGCTCTGTTAAAGATGCTCGAAGGGACCACCGCCAATATCCCGCCACAGGGAGGAAGAAAACATCCCGAGCAATCCTATATACAAATCGACACTACACAGATACTTTTTATATGCGGCGGAACCTTTATAGGCCTTAATAATATTATTAAGAAGCGGCTCGGTAAAAAAATGATAGGTTTCGATTCAGAACTGGCAGGCAAAGCCGATGATAAAACCGAGTACAGCCACATACTTCAGCAGGTCATACCGGAAGACATAATCGAATATGGGATGATTCCCGAAATGGTGGGCAGACTCCCCGTAATTACCACCCTCGAAGCTCTCGATGAAAATGCGCTTATAGACATACTTACCCAGCCGAAAAATGCGCTGAGCAAACAGTATAAGAGATTTTTCGAGATGGAAAATGCCGAGCTTGAGTTTACGGATGATGCATTACACGCCTTGGCGCAAAAAGCCCTCAAGCGTGACACCGGCGCCCGTGCGTTGCGTGCAATTACCGAAGAGCTGATGATTGACCTGATGTACCAGTTGCCCGAAGAGCAGAAACCGGCAAAATATGTAATTACCCGCGATATAGTCGAAGGCAAAGCTGACCTGTTCACTGCAATACAGAAGGCCAAAAAAGAATCCGCATAACAATATTAGGGTGAATAAAACCAAGGTTGAATATGCTTTCTGATTCTAAAGCGATTGAATCACTTGTACAAAGTATTGTCGAGGTTGTACATCCGCTAAAGATAATTCTTTTTGGTTCATATGCAAGGGGCAAAACTAATCCGGAAAGCGACATTGATGTGTTGGTAGTTATGCCAGAAGGTGTTCATTGCCGGAGGACTGCACAACTGTTATATAGGCAAATTAGAGAATTAGGGGTTCCTTTTGATATTTTAGTGGCAACACCGAGTGTTTTGGAAAAGCATAAAGATAATATCGGCTTAATTTATCGAACTGTACTAAAAGAGGGAAGAGAAATCTATGCCGCATGAGGATCGTTTGTGGAGAGTCTGGATTATTGTTGATAGCAAAGCAAAAAAAGAATCTGCGTAGCAATCATAAGAACTGCCGGGGCCGGTCACGTGAATAAAACACGGGCACAAAGAAATCGAACGATAACACTCAGCCAGGCGGAAACACAACTTTTCGGCAAGGATTTATTTAACATTTCCGAACCTGTTGCTGTAAGTGCCGTCAGGGACAAGATAGTAAACCAGGACACATTCGAAGCACTCGGTTTTTTACCGGCTGAGTTTGTTGACCTTTTGATATTAGACCCGCCTTACAATCTTACCAAGACCTTCAATTCCAATACCTTCAGAAAAAAGAGCATTACCGAATATTCCGAATGGCTTGAGAATCTGCTGGTTAAAATAATGCCGACACTAAAGAAAAGTGCCTCGGTTTACGTTTGCTCTGAGTGGTATTCCTCAACGGCGATTCATCTTGTTCTGGAAAAGTTTCTCAAAGTGAGAAATCGAATAACCTGGGAGAGGGAAAAAGGCCGGGGCGCAAAGAGGAACTGGAAAAATGCTTCTGAAGATATTTGGTTCGCCACGGTTTCTGATGACTTTATTTTCAATGTTGATAACGTTAAGCTAAAGCGCAAGGTAATGGCACCATATACCCACGCGAACGGTGAACCGAAGGACTGGCACAATTCATCTGCCGGCCAGTTTCGCCTGACACATCCGTCGAATTTGTGGAACGATATTACGGTCCCGTTCTGGTCAATGCCCGAGAATACAGACCACCCCACGCAAAAGCCTGAGAAACTATTGGCCAAGTTAATTCTCGCAAGCACAAACCAGGGCGATTTTGTCTTCGACCCCTTTATGGGCGTTGGCAGCAGCCTTGTCGCCGCTAAAAAACTGAATCGTAAATTTCTTGGGATTGAGATTGAAAAGGAATATTGCCTGCTCGCGGC
>CAZJIR010000104.1:0-213 GCA_964546095.1 uncultured Pirellulales bacterium | reverse complement strand
TCGCGGCGAAACGTCTGCACTTAGCCGGCCTTGATACGACAATACAGGGCTACAGTGACGGCGTATTCTGGGAAAGAAACACACTTAGCGCACAAAAACAAAAGACAGATGAACTTTCTGTTGTTTTATCGACACAGCAGTAAAAAATATCCTGTTGTTTCAAAGCCCCATTTTGTGATTAAAAATAAAATGGGGCCTTAATCCACAACTTCT
>CAZJIR010000103.1:0-7953 GCA_964546095.1 uncultured Pirellulales bacterium | reverse complement strand
AAAAGAGCTATTTCGCCGTTACGTTTCAATGCCACTAATGCAGTTGTTGCCTTTCCATCAACCTCGGACTTGGTAGTAACTGCATTTATATCACGATACTGTACATTTCCTGCTTGTGTTGCTTTTTGTTCACGTTCAAGAATAGCTCTTTCAGCTACTCCTCCGGTGTGGAATGTCCTCAGCGTCAACTGTGTTCCTGGTTCCCCAATGGATTGTGCTGCAATAATCCCAACTGCCGTACCTTCTTCGACCAATTTTCCGGTACTCATATCCCATCCATAACACTTCGCACAGACTCCAAACGGACTGTCACATGTCAGGGGGCTCCTGATCCTAATAGCATCAAGGCCTAAAGCTTCGATCTTTGCCGCTGCATGGTGTGTTATGACCTCATTCTCACGAACAATCATTTCATCCGTGATTGGATTGCGAATATTATCTCTTGCGGTTCTTCCGACAACAAGCTGCGACAACGGCACATCAATCTGGTCTCCTCTGCTGACAGTGCTTTTTGTGATTCCCTGCAAAGTCTGGCAGTCTCTCTCAATAACAATCACGTTTTGTGCCACATCGATAAGTTTTCTTGTAAGATAACCAGAATTAGCTGTCTTCAGAGCAGTGTCCGCTAATCCCTTGCGCGCCCCGTGCGTAGAGCTAAAGTACTCAAGAACAGTCAATCCCTCACGGAAGTTTGACTTAATAGGCGTTTCTATAATTTCACCGCTGGGCTTGGCCATTAACGCCCTCATTCCTGCAAGCTGCTGAATCTGATCAACGCTTCCTCTCGCACCGGAATCGCTCATAAGGTATATAGGATTAAGATACGGCTGCCCGTCCTCGGTTTTATCCTCTTTAAGCCCTCTCATCATTTCGTTGGTTACAGCGACTCTCGCATTTGTCCAGGCATCAATAACCTGATTGTATCTTTCGCCTTCCGTTAAAACACCATCGTCGTAATTCTTACGTATTTTGCTGACCTTCTTTTCGGTTTGTTCAATAATCTGTGCTTTCTTCTCGGGGATTTTGAGGTCTATAATACCAAAGCTCAAACCGGCAAGTGTGGCATATTTGAAGCCCAAATTTTTTATTCTATCAAGCAGGTCCACCGTCTCGGCAGAGCCGGAGAACTCGAAACAGTCGCTAATTACCTGGCTCAACATCTTCTGAGACATGGTCACATTGTAAAACGGCATTCCATCCGGAAGCATATCATTAAATATGCACCGTCCAACAGTCGTTTCAATAATGTTAGAATCGCTTGGTTTCGAATCACCAATAACCTTGATATCACCAAGTCGGACCTTAATCTTTGTATGCAAATCGATTTTACCTACTTCCAGAGCCATAATAGCCTCGAAAGTGTCACGGAACAGCTTAAGTTCTGTTTTCTCGGAGGTAATACGAGTTTCTATATGAGTCAAATAATAATTGCCCATTACCATATCCTGGGACGGGCCAACCATCGGCAATCCATTAGCCGGTGAAAAAATATTCGAGGTGGTCATCATTAAAATATGAGTTTCAGCCTGTGCTTCGACACTTAATGGCAAGTGCACTGCCATCTGGTCGCCGTCGAAGTCGGCATTGAAACCCTTGCAAGCCAAAGGATGTAACATAATCGCATTGCCTTCGACCAGTACCGGCTCAAAGGCCTGAACTCCCATTCGATGCAATGTTGGGGCTCGGTTAAGCAGTACGGGATGCTGATGAATAACCTCCTCGAGTATGTCCCAAACTTGCTCATCGCGTCGTTCAATCATTCTCTTGGCGCTTTTAATCGTGTCGGCCAAGCCACGTTGTTTAAGTTTGCGAATAAGGAACGGTTGATACAACTCGAGAGCTATTTTCTTCGGCAGACCACATTGATAAAGCTTCAAATCAGGGCCCACCACAATTACCGACCGAGCTGAGTAGTCAACACGCTTACCAAGCAGGTTCTCACGGAACCGTCCCTGTTTTCCCTTAATCATATCGGTCAACGACTTCAGCGGACGATTGTTACTACCGAGCACAGACCGCCGACAGCGACCGTTATCCAGCAGCGAGTCCACCGCTTGCTGTAACATTCGTTTCTCATTGCGAATAATTACTTCAGGAGCATTCAAATCCATCAGCTTCTTTAATCGGTTGTTTCGATTGATAATTCTCCTGTACAAATCATTCAGGTCACTCGTGGCGAAATTATCTCTTTCGAGCAGAACCAAAGGTCTTAAATCCGGCGGAATAACAGGTGTAACCTCAAGCACCATCCACTGCGGCTTATTTCTACTGTTTTTAACCTGATTAATAATCTTGAGTCGTTTCGTTAGGTCTTTTATCTTTTGCTTACTGTTTGTCTTTTCTATCGCATCTCTGAGCTGTACGCCTATTTCTTCAAGTTTGAGGTTTTCCAGAAGAGCCTTTATAGCTTCAGCCCCCATTGCTGCTTTGAAAGCCTTTCCGTATTTGCTTTCAGCTTCTCTATACTCTTCCTCGCTGAGCAGCTGGCCTACTTTCAAAGGACTTTGCCCCGCGTCCGTAACAACATATTCCTGGAAATAGATAATCTTTTCGAGGTCGGCAGATTTCATAGCTAAAAGGTTTCCAAGCCGATTTGGTATTGCCTTGAAGAACCATATATGTACAACCGGTGCCGCCAGATTAATATGTCCCATTCGTTTTCTTCGTACACGACTATGGGTAACTTTAACTCCACATCGATCGCAAATTATTCCCTTAAACTTAGTACCTTTGTACTTCCCGCACGCACACTCCCAATCCCGTTCAGGTCCGAAGATTCGCTCACAAAACAAACCATCCTTCTCCGGCCGATACGTACGATAGTTAATAGTCTCCGGCTTTCGTACTTCTCCAAAAGACCAGCTTCGAATATCATTAGGACTGGCCAACGATATCTTGACTGAACCGTAGTCATTAATCCGATCGTAAATACTTCCTAACATTTAAGGCCCCTTACCATTGACATTTGACAATTGGTAATCCACTAACTACTTTTATAGCGTCGCACTCCCAAGCCGTTTCTTCTCAAGCTGAATGTTCAATCCCAATCCTCTAATTTCATTACATAGCACATCAAAAGACAGCGGTGTTCCTGCGTCGAGTGTGTTTTGTCCTTTTACCATTGATTCATAGATTTTAGTTCGCCCCTCAACATCGTCGCTCTTTACGGTGAGCATCTCCTGCAGAGCATAAGCAGCTCCATATCCCTCGAGCGCCCAGACTTCCATTTCACCAAATCTTTGTCCGCCGGTTCTGGCTTTCCCACCTAAAGGCTGCTGTGTAATAAGGCTATAGGGTCCCGTTGCCCTGGCGTGAATCTTATCATCGACAAGGTGATGTAGTTTCATCATATATATATATCCGATGGTTGCACACTGGTCAAATGGCTCACCCGTTCTGCCGTCATACAATTGCGTCTTGAGTGTGCTGGGCACATTTATGAAAAATTCATCAGCACTTGGTACCTGTTTTTCCTCTTCAAGCTGTTTCTTTCGTGCGCTCATAAGCTCATTTGCTTCGAAGGTCAATTTTTTGATATCATCTTCATTAGCCCCATCAAACACCGGCGTAATAGCATTAAAACCTAACACTTTTGCCACCCAGCCAAGATGCGTTTCGAGAATCTGACCGACATTCATTCGACTCGGGACACCAAGAGGATTCAGCAATATGTCGAGCGGAGTACCATCCTCGAGAAACGGCATATCCTCTTCAGGCATAATCTTGGCAATGACTCCCTTGTTACCGTGGCGCCCGGCCATTTTGTCGCCGATGGAAAGCGCCCTTTTTATCGCAACATAAATTTTTACCATTTGCAGCACACCACTTGGCAGCTCATCGCCATGTTTTAAACTTTCAATTCTATGCTGTTTATCTTCCTGAATCTCAACAATCTTGGCCCAGAATTGGTCTATGATTTTCTGCGCATCATCCCGCAACGAAGCAGGTTTTACCCATTTGATATTAAAGTTTTCCACCTGTTCATAAATAACAGCATCATCAATACTGGCGCCAACCTTCTGACGTGTGGATGGGTCGATAACATTAACATCAAACTTTTTATGGATGGCCTCAATCATCTGTCTGAATATCGCACACTCTTTTATCTTCATTTGATTTTGATATTCTTTGATTTGGGCCGTTAGCGCCTTCTTCTGTTCTTCTGTACCCGCCCCACGCCTGGTAAATCGCTCGGTCTTTATTACTACACCCTCATATCCACTGGGTAACTCAAGTGAATCATTTTTAACATCTTCTCCCGCTCTGCCGAATATAGCATGCAGCAGTTTTTCTTCGGGCGTCAGCTCTGTCTTGCTCTTGGGTACTACTTTTCCCACGAGGATATCACCGGGACACACTCTTGTACCTTCACAAACCACTCCATTTTCATCAAGGTTCCGCAGCGCCCTCTCGCTGACATTAGGAATATCGCGGGTAAATTCTTCCTTGCCAAGACGAGTCTCGCGAACTTCAGCAGTAAATTCGTCGATGTGAATACTCGTAAAGCTATCACCTTTGCATAATTTCTCACTGACAATAATCGCATCTTCAAAATTAAAACCATCAAAAGAGACAAATCCAACAAGGATATTTTTTCCGAGGGCCAACACGCCATTAGCGGTGCCTCCGCCATCTGCTATGATTTGGCCGGCTTTTACTTTCTCACCCAATTCGACAACAGGCTTTTGATTAAGACAGGTTCTTTCGTTCAATCCTTCAAATTTGGCGAGTTCATATTCCTCAGTATGGTTAATAACTATCCTTGTTGCATCTACTTCTGTAACAACGCCGCTTTTTCCGGCTCGCACTACCATGCTCGAGTTTTGGCCAACGATTCTTTCCATACCCGTAGTGACCAAGGGAGCCTCTGTTTCTAGTAATGGAACCGCCTGTCGCTGCATATTCGAGCCCATTAAAGCCCGGTTGGCATCATCGTGCTCGAGAAATGGAATAAGTGAAGCTGAAACACCGACAATTTGTTTGGGTGAAATATCAACGTAGTCAACATCATCGCTTTGAACTTGGGTTAATTCACCGCTTTTTCTTGCAAGAACAAATCCTGTTGGGATTTTACCACTATCAGCATCAACCGCACTTGGAGGTGCAAATACTGCCTTTATCTCCTCGTCGGCGCGTAAATAATCCACTTCATCCGAAACTTTACCTCTTTTAACCTTTCGATATGGCGTAAGAAGAAATCCATACTCGTCAACTGCGGCGAATATCGCCAACGAAGCAATCAATCCGATATTTGTCCCTTCGGGCGTTTCAATCGGACAGATTCTACCATAATGGCTGATATGCACATCGCGCACTTCAAAGCCAGCCCGCCTCCTGTTCAATCCTCCCGGCCCGAGAGCAGATAGACGCCTTTCGTGGGTCAATTGACTTAAAGCATTGGTCTGGTCCACAACCTGACTCAACTCACCACGACCAAAGAAATAATTAATACTGCTCGATACACTCTTAGAATTAACCAAATCTGCGATACGCGGTGGCTCTTCGGCGTCCCTTTTCATGCTCATCCGCTCCTGCACAGTCCTGCGGAGCTTAAGCAGTCCTTTTCTAACCTCATCGGCTGCAAGCTCATCGATTGTACGAAGCCTCCTGTTGCCCAGATGGTCGATATCGTCAACCTGGCCCTCGTTGTTACGTAAAGCCATTATGTATTTCATTGTATTGAGGAAATCTTCAGGCCGAAGCGTCATCTCATTCTCATCCACAGATTGGTCGAACTTGCGATTCAGTCTGAATCTACCGACCTTGCCGAGACGATAACGGTTGGTATCGAAAAATTTCTCTGTAAAGAAACTCTTTGCCTTGTCTTTATTGGGTGGATTGCCCGGCCTTAATCTTATATAGAACTTTAACAACGCCTGTTCATGGCTCTGGCAATCATCCTCAGCAAGAGTATTTAAAATCAGGGTATCACGGACTTCATCGATAACTTCAATACTAATTCCCGCTCGTTTGGTTCTTTTTGCTTTTTTCTTCTTCTTAGTACTTTTCGCTTTGGGCCTTGCAAGCGCATCTTGTATCAAAGAGACCTTATCGCTGATTTGTGCACCGGCCTTTACTATGATTTCGCCAGACTCCTCGTCCACGATCGGCTGCACAGACCACATAGTAGGTGTCAGTTTATTCAGCGGCACCTTCCGCGTCGGATAAAACAATCGCAGAATCTGCTCTGTAATCCCATATTCAGGAGCCATTGCCCGTAGCAGAATGGTCGCTGGGACTTTGCTGGACTGGTCGATTCTAACGACTAATATGTCTTTGTTCGTAACACCTATCTCAATCCAACTGCCTCTTTCCGGTATGACCCTGCCACCATGAAGGACTCTATCGCCTTCTTTGCTCTCAATAAGAAAATCAACACCGGGACTTCGGTGCAACTGACTTACGATAACTCGCACCGCTCCGTTGATAATAAACTCTCCTCCACCTACCATCACAGGCATTTCACCAAGATACATTGCCTGCTCGGCTAAATCTTCCCCTTCCTTGCTTCTCAATCTGCACCAGATTTTTAACGGGTAGCCGTATGTGAGTCGCAACTGCCGGCATTGAATAGGTGTATAATGCGGCTTTTCCAGTTCATAGCAGAGATATTCTAAAAGCATCTTCTTGTCGTAGCTCTCGATAGGAAACGTCTCTCGAAAAAGTGCCTCGAGCCCAATACACTTTCTTCTCGTTGGTGCCACTTTCTTCTGTAAAAACTGCTCGTAACTTCGTTTTTGTATCTCTACGAGGTCAGGAATCTCAACAGAATCGCGAACCCCGCCAAAATTGCGAACGGCCTTTTCAGCCCCAATGTCACGCATCGCCAATCTCCAGCATTAAATGCTCAAATTGTCTTTTTTAAGACAACCGTATATGATTGCCTTACCCCTATATCGTCGCTCTGAGTTATACCTTCCAAAAGGTTAAGCTCCGTTTTTACGCTAATTCTACTACGGCCCCAACCTCTTCAAGCTTCTTTCTTGCCTCTTCAGCTTCGTCTTTACTTAGCCCTTCCTTGACCGGTTTTGGAACGCCATCAACAAGCTCCTTAGCTTCTTTTAATCCCAATCCGGTTAAAGCCCTCACTTCTTTGATAACCTGAATCTTTTTATCTCCGAACTCTTTAAGGATGACATCAAAGCTGGTTTTTTCTTCCTTTTCTTCAGCCGGACCTTGTGCGGGACCTGCCATCATAACAGCCCCTCCCGCCGCCGGCTCAATGCTATATTCTTCCTTTAGATAATCACCCAGCTCTTTGGCCTGCATTAATGTCAAACCGACTATATCGTCACCAAGTTTCTTAATCTTACTGCTCCATTTACCTGCTTCTTTTGTTTCCGGTGTTTTCTTAGTCTCTTTAGTCTCTTTTGTTTCTTTGGCCTCTTTAACTTTCTTAGTTTCTTTCTTTTCTTTAGTTTCTTTCGCTTTTTCTTCTGCCATTTCTATTAACTCCTGTTTATTCAGTGCCCGGTGGTAGCCGAAACTCCACCGTTTCGTTTAACCCCGTTACTAAAACCAGGGACAGCCACCCAGGCTTGTTTAAATTTCTTATTTTTACGCCGCTTGTTTCTCGCCACCCTCCGAAATAGTCTCTATACAACCTGCAATAATTCCTGCAGGAGCACCAATAGTTGCGGCCAACTTGCTGGCAGGGGATTGTATCAAGCCAGCAATTCTACTGAGCAACTCTGCTCGCGTCGGCATCTTTGAAAGATCCTCTGCCGCTTTAGAATCTAAAGCCGAGCCGTCGAGAAAAGCTCCTTTAATCTCAATTGCCGGGACTTTCTTTGCCCATTCGGCAAGTTCTTTTGCAACATCAACTATACTATCTCCCCCGTAAGCGATAGTGCAAGGCCCGCTAAACAAAACCGCTGCCGGTTCCATCTTTTGGTTGAGCAGTGCTTTTCTGAACAATGAGTTTTTAACTACTGACAATTTGATGTCTTTTTC
>CAZJIR010000102.1:0-7961 GCA_964546095.1 uncultured Pirellulales bacterium | reverse complement strand
ATATGAAGGAGAAATGGTTGATGCATTAAAGAGAAAATTCAAGCATATTTTTTCCATTTTTTTCTCAAATATACTTCCTCTTGCATTCCATTGCCCTCAAATCTATAATGTTCAAACTTAACACAGGCTTATATAATGAGTTGTTCCTTATATTATCAATAAACAGGTATAACAAATGAGCGATCAATCACCTGAAACCGGAAAAAGCAAGATAAGTCGAGGATGGCTTCGTCGAAACGCCACTAAAGCGATTATCATTCTCGCCGCGATAGTGGTTTTGACCATAATCACGAAACTGCCCGAGCGAAAACGGGACACAAGTCCCCCCGTAGAAACGCCGGTAAACGTTACGGTTATGAATGTAGTTTCCCAAGCCCAGCTCGCCGACACGTTCGACTTACCGGCGGTAGTCGAGCCTAACCGCATTATTACGGTTTCTGCTGAGATAGCAGGCCGAATCGAGCAGATTCCCCTTAAAGAGGGCAGCACGGTGCGCTCCGGAGACTTGCTCATCAAGCTCAATTCCGACCTTGTTCGTCCTGAGTTTGACATCGCCGAAGCGCAGGTCAAGCGCGACCAGATAGAATACGACCGCATCGTTAATCTGGTCAAAGAGAACGCTACTCCCCAACGTGACCTGGATGATGCTGCCACCAGGCTGGCCATCAGCAAAGCAACCCTCGAAGAGGTGCGGGCCCGTCTGGACCGCACCCACATACTCGCCCCCACAAAAGGAACGCTGAATGAACTTTTCGTCGAGCAGGGGGAGTACGTCCAGGACGGCACACCGGTGGCCGAGCTCGTGGACACGGATACGGTTAAGGTGGTCGTGGAGGTACCCGAACGCGATATTGCGTTCTTTACCATTGGCCACAAGGCCGAGGTTTTTGTGGACGTTAAGGGCAATAAAAACTCGCTGTTGGGAACAATCACTTTCATCAGCGAGCTGGCCGACGCAAGGACCCGGTCAACGCGAGCAGAAATTACTATAATCAACAGGGAGCGATTTCTTCGAAGTGGACAGATAGTGCTTGCCCGCCTGATGCGCCGCATTCTCAAAGACACAATCATGATTCCGCTGCTGGCCGTAATCCCAATGGAGAAAAGCAAGGCTGTTTACGTAGTCAATTCCGAAAGGGCCGAGCGCCGGGAAATTGAGCTTGGAATTATCAAGGGCGACCGTGTCCAGGTTACGCACGGTCTGGAGCCGGGCGACCGCTTGATTATTGATGGAAATCGTTTCGTCGCACCGGGCCAGAAAGTGAACATTGTATCAGAGAACAAGTAGTCGTTATGCTCATCTCCGACATATCCATTAAAAATCGAACCACAGTGGCCGTCCTTGGCTTCATCATTTGTTTGATGGGTGGCTACAGTTACCTCTCATTGCCCCGCGAGGCATTCCCTGATATCCCCATCCCTCACATTCTCGTCAACACGGTATATGAAGGTGTCTCGCCGGAAGACATTGAAACAACTGTCACGATGAAAATTGAGAAAGAGCTAAACGGTATCCGTGGTGTCAAGGAGATTCGCTCCAGTAGTGCTGAGGGGCTATCATTGATTGACGTAGAGTTCAATCCCGACGTGCCGACTGAAGTGGCGCTGCAGCGCGTTCGTGACCGCGTGGACATAGCCCAGGGGGAGCTGCCCACCGATGCGCAGGAACCTGTCATCAGTGAAATAAATCTTGCCGAGTTCCCCATCATGCTCATCAGTATTTCCGGCGACATTTCCCCCGTACAGTTCAAGGAGGTCGCCGATACCCTGCAGGACACTCTTGAAGCTGTGCCCGGCGTGCTCAAGGTAGAGGTGCTGGGCGTGCTCGAACCCGAAATCCGGCTGGAATTCAACCCCGACCGGCTTGCTTCGTATAACCTGACTATCCCCGAGATTATGGCCTTGATTCCTTCGGAAAACGTAAACATCTCCGCCGGAGGTCTGGAAACACAGGGCACAAGATTCAACATCCGCATCCCCGCAGAGCTTGTCACGGCCGAAGAAGTGGACCACCTGCTTCTTACCGTGCGCGACGGTAAACCAATCTACCTGTCCGACGTCGCCACCGTACGGGCCGCTTTCAAAGACCGCGTCAGTTTTTCCCGTCTCGACGGCACAGACAACGTAACCTTAAGCGTCCAGAAACGAATTGGCACCAACGTAGTCCACCTCGCCGACCACATCAAGGCTGTTATCAACGCTGCACAGCAGCAGGCTCCCGGCACACTGAAATTTGACATTACCTTTGATATGTCAAAGTATATCCGCAACATCGTAGCGGACCTCGAAAATAATATTTGTGCCGCGCTTATCCTCGTAACGTGCTTGTTGTTGCTGTTCTTGGGCTGGCGCTCGGCCACAATTGTAGCCATGATCATACCGCTCAGCATGCTTATTACCTTCTTTCTCGTCCAGATGCTCGGGTTCACACTCAACATGATTGTGCTGTTCAGTCTGGTATTGGTTTTAGGCATGCTCGTGGATAACGCCATCGTTATTGTGGAAAATATCTACCGCCACATCCAGCTTGGGTATAGTCGACTTGAAGCCGCGAAGCTCGGCGCAGGTGAGGTCGCCTGGCCTGTAATTACCTCAACCTTTACAACAGTTGGTGCATTTCTGCCCATGATGTTCTGGCCGGGAATAATGGGAGATTTTATGAAATATCTTCCAATTACTCTGTCCCTCGGTCTACTCTCATCGCTCTTTGTCGCGCTCGTATTCAGCCCGACAATATGTTCGGTCTTTGCCGGCCACTCGGCACAATCTCACCAGAGAGACCATTGGTTCATCAAAGGTTACCGTCGTCTTCAGAAGACCGGACTGCAACATCCGGCTATAACTTTA
Organism: uncultured Pirellulales bacterium; assembly: GCA_964546095.1. GTDB lineage: Bacteria > Planctomycetota > Phycisphaerae > Sedimentisphaerales > Anaerobacaceae > NIOZ-UU13. The sequence goes on along the minus strand of CAZJIR010000102.1, from coordinate 5,114 downwards.
TTCCTCGCTTTCTGCCTTTTATTCGGCATGGTCACTCTGTATGCAAAGATTGGCAAAGGCACCGAGTTCTTTCCAGAGGGTGACCCGGAGCGTGCATTCATCGACGTACGCACGCCGCAGGGCACAAACATCCACGAGATGGACCGCATCATGCGTATCATCGAAAAGCGTGTCGAACCTTACAAGCCGTACCTTAAACACATGGTCACGAACGTAGGCTCCTCATCCGGCGGCGGCATTGACCTTATAGCCAGTGCCGGTGGCCCACACCTGGCCAACATCAGCCTTATCTTTTATGACTACACAGAGCGAGAGCGTCCTTCTACGGAAATCATCGCTGAAATCAGGAAGCTCATCGCCGACATCCCCGGCGCCGAAATCAAGGTCGAAAAGGAGGAGGAAGGCCCGCCGACAGGGGCGCCTGTCACCGTGCGCGTTATCGGAGAAAACTTTAAAACACTTGAGCGGCTTAGCACTCAGGTATATAAATACATCGCCGGCGTACCGAACATCGTCAATCTGCGAAGCGACCTGGAAGCCACCCGGCCCGAATTGGCCTTTATAGTCGACCGCCGCAATGCCATGCTCCTCGGCGTAAACACCTCTGTCGTTGGAAACTTTTTAAAAATGGCCGTCTTCGGAACCGAAGTCGGAACCTATCGCCAGTTCAACGACGAATACGATATCACCGTGCGTCTGCCCCTGGAACGGCGGGTAAGTATCGACGACCTGCACGGGCTGAGGATTCCCAACGTGTCAGGCAACGCCGTACCGCTCAGTTCTCTTGGTCGTTTCGAGTACCGCGGCGGATTTGGTACTATCAACCGCGTAAATCAGAAACGCGTCGTCACCCTTACGGCCGATAACGAAGGCCGCCTAAGTTCCGAAGTGCTCGAAGATGTACAGGAAAGGCTCTCCGAAATTGAGATGCCGAACGGTTATGAAATACAATACGCCGGCGAAAAGGAGACCGAAGATGAATCACGCGCCTTTCTCGGAAAGGCCTTCGCCATTGCTTTGCTGCTTGTCACCCTGGTCCTGGTCATCCAGTTTAACTCACTTATGGTACCGCTCATAATAATGACAACGGTGGTTCTCTCCCTTATCGGCGCGTTGGGAGGCTTGCTGATTTGCGGCTTACCCTTCGGTGTCATAATGACGGGTATCGGTGTTATCAGCCTGGCCGGCGTGGTGGTGAATAACGCCATCGTGCTGCTCGCATACACGCGTCAGTTGCAGCGGCGGGGGATGGACCTTATCTCCGCCGCAGCGGAAGCAGGCGTAACGCGCCTCCGGCCGGTACTTCTTACTGCTATGACCACAATATTCGGCCTCATCCCTATGGCCGTTGGAATCTCCTACAACTTCCACACCTTGAACTGGGCCACCAAGAGCGAATCCACCCAGTGGTGGCGTAATATGGCCGTTGTCGTCATCTTCGGCCTGGGCTTTGCCACAATCCTCACATTGGTAGTAGTCCCTTCTCTTTATATCATGCTCAGCCACCTTGCCATCCGGCTGGGATTAAAAGGCGTGGAAGCAGAGAATTCAACTGCAAAAAAATAGTAGTCCCTTTCTACGTAAAAAAACTCAATAAACAACATCTCCCAACGACCATTCAGGACACTGCCGGAAATATGCAGACCAAAAAGCATTGCAGATTCTCCCCCATAAAGGTAAATTATGGCTCCGGCCTGTAAGATAAAATGTCGGCAGGGCGTTCCGACCCTATATGTTTTGAAAAGTACGGCTTAAAACGCAATGAAAGTCATAAACGAAATATCAGAACTTAAGGAAATAGAAAAGGGCTGCGTGCTGACCATCGGCAATTTCGATGGTGTCCATCTCGGACACAGGCAGATTTTAGCAGCAAGCAAGCAGGCCTCAGTGAAAAGTCAGAAGCAATTAGTTGTGATGACTTTTGAGCCACATCCGATTGCAGTCCTGTTTCCTGAAAAAACACCCGGTACTTTAACGCCATTGGAACTAAAAAAACAACTTCTGGCGGAAGCAGGAGCAGATTGTCTTTTCATTTTGGAAAGCAACGCCGAACTTCTGAGCCTCTCGGCCGAGGATTTTATACATAAGTTTCTTGTCGATAATATTCAACCCGGCATTGTGGTTGAGGGAGAAAGCTTTAACTTCGGCAAAGCCCAAAGCGGCAGCGTGCAAACATTAGAGAAATACGCCACTCAAAATGGTTTTAAGGTCTCTATAATCGAAGCCAAAGAAGTCAAACTTTCAACAGGACAATCAGTAGCAGTTTCAAGCACGATAATTCGCAATCTTTTGGCACATAGTGAAGTGGAGGATGCCGCCGTTGCGCTGGGCAGGCCTTATCGCCTAATAGGCAGGATTGTTCCGGGTCAAGGCAAAGGCAGGCAGTTAGGATTCCCAACCTTAAATATGGAACCGCCAAAGCAGCTCATTCCCGCCGAAGGTGTTTATGCCGGCTTTGTGAACATTGGTGACAGCGCTGAGCATATTTGCCGGTCCAAACAAAAAATCCCCGCCGTTTTCAGCATCGGCAGAACACAGACCCTCGGCGGCGACTATCCACTTTTAATAGAAGCGCACATCTTAGACAAAGACCCCGGCCAATCTTACAACAAATGGCTCGCCATGGACTTCATAAAACACATCCGCAGCCAGCAAAAATTCGAAACAGAAAAAGACCTCTCCGCCCAAATCGCAAAAGACTGCGAAGAAGCAAAGAAAATTTTAAACACAAATGAACACAAGTAATCCGACTTTGTCATTCCCGCGCAAGCGGGAATCCATTTGTAGGGTGGGGCTTGCCCCACCAGTTCTAAATTCATCCTTATATATCCTGAATCATAAGAATTAAATGAAATACATCAAAAAACTATGGTTAAAATATAGAGCAAAATCAGAGATTTGTTGGGTGTAAGAAAAATGGAATTCGACAAGACACTTAATAAGTGGTTTGAAGAAATAAAACAAAAAGTTACTGGAGGAAAAACGTATTACAAGCAGGTTCAACTCGATTTCGACAAAATTTGCGGGTGGGTAGTAATTTTGCTGGAAAACTACTGTCAAAGCACCTTCTTGCTTCTTAACAAAGGTAAGACGTTACCGGCAAAAGCTCTTTTAAGAGTTATAAGTGATGTTTGTATAAAATGTCAATGGTGTCTAAAAGGCCTTAAAAAATCTGAGGAAGAATTCACTAAACGATTTGATAAATGGTCACGATCTTCGCTATCGGAATATAAGGCTTCCCTTGAGCGTAATCTCAACATTTTTAAACGTGAATACGGTGATGAACATAGCAAACTAAAAAAAGAAATAACAAAGCGTATCTCAGAAATAAAAGCACTTAACATCAAAAAAGATAGGTTACTAATAACCGATGAATTAGTTAGTGAAACATGGGACAAACAATCAGCATTAAACGTTGAGGCTTTATACCGAAGGTTTCATGAAGCTATCCATCCAGATATAGTTCTTATGCAAAAAATGTTAGAAGAATCGAACGGGAGAATAATCTATAAGGCAGATACTGAAGAATCACCAAAAAGATTAAAAATATTCTGTCTAATTGTTCTTGGTTACTTGTTCGAAACTATTTATTCATTAAACAAATGGGATTTTTCAGAATTCGAAAAAGACATAAAACAAATAACAGAGTACACAAAAAACACAAATAAAAATTTCATGAAATTTTATAAATACCACGCATTAGGAAATGATTACCTTGTTTTAGACCCGGCTGAGTTCAAAGAGCTGACCGAAGACCAAATTCGCAGGCTTTGTCATAGAAACTACGGCTTAGGCTCGGATGGCATCCTTTACGGGCCGACAGATACGGAAAAAGCCGACTTTGCTCTGCAAATATTCAATCCCGATGCAAGTGAGGCGGAAAAGAGCGGCAACGGCCTGAGAATCTTTGCAAGATATCTATGGGACAAAGGCAAGGTATCAGAGGATAAATTTACAATCCTTACAGCCGGTGGAAAAGTAAAAGCCAAGGTTCACGACAATGGGAAAAAAGTAACTGTCGATATGGGACAGGTCAGCTTCGACAGCACAAAAATACCTGTAATAGGAGCGCCACGGGAAGTTATGAACGAAGAGATGGAAATAGCGGGAAAGACAATTAAATTTTCCGCCGCTACTATTGGAAATCCACATTGTGTCATATTACAAGATGAAATTTCCGAGGCCGAAGCCAAAGAGTTGGGGCCTTTAATCGAAACAGAGCCTCGCTTTCCAAACAGAACTAATGTTCAATTTATGAAAGTTTTGGACCGCTCGAATACCAAGATAGAAATATGGGAAAGAGGGGCCGGATACACGTTGGCATCCGGTAGCAGTAGCAGCGCCGCAGCGGCGGTAGCACATCGTCTTGGTCTATGCGATTCAAACATAACCGTGCACATGCCCGGCGGGGAAATCGAGATAGTAATCTCAAAAGACTACTCAATTACAATAACCGGCCCGGTAACAAAAGTGGCTGAGGGCATCATATTCGAAGAGATATTTATTTAATTCCCTGGAAATATACATTCCTGAGCAGCATCAAAAACTGCACTAAAATACCGAAAGCAGTTGCAATTGTCTGAAGTATTTGGTTAACTGAGCATTTCGGAATGTTTATGGCATTATCAAGTGATTTATATAGGAGATAAAGATGAAAAAAAGAAATTCTAAAACTTTAAGCAGAGTCTCGCTGGCGTTGTTTTGTCTGATACTATTAGCTGTACCAACCGGACAGGCATTTGCCGGCTGGGAGCAAATCGATGAGATTCTAAGCAGGATTAAGCCCCCTCAGTTCCCTGACTGTGATTTCAATACAACTGATTACGGCGCGGTAGGGGATGGAACAACAGATTGCACCGAAGCCTTCAAAAAAGCAATACTGGCCGCTCACAAAGCAGGTGGCGGCCGAGTAGTAGTACCGGCCGGGTCATTCTTCACCGGCGCAATCCATCTCAAGAGCAATGTCAACCTGCACGTTTCAGAAAACGCTTTGATCAAATTTTCAATTGACCCCCAAAAATATATGCCGGTTGTTTACACAAGATTTGAGGGCATCGAATGTATGAACTACTCACCTTTGATTTATGCCTATAAACAGGAAAACATCGCCATAA
>CAZJIR010000101.1:0-7973 GCA_964546095.1 uncultured Pirellulales bacterium | reverse complement strand
TATGCATAAAAACGAATCGGGTCTCAGGAGCCGCTTTGCACAGACTGGTTGCAGAGCCGGGATTATGAATCAGCCGTGACAGTGGCATGCTGTTTTGGCCTGCGTAGTAGCCTGTATGAAGCTTGACGGGAAGGTTCGCCTTTGTTGCGGCTTTTACCGAATACCAGAAAAGATGGTCTTCAAGGCGCTTCCGCTGCTGGGAAGTCAGAGCTTCGCCTGAAATCCGTTTCTTGAATATAGGCTCGGCTTCTTCAGCGGGGATTTTCTCGTAGTCAATATCCCGACTATAGGCATTTTGGGATTTCACTGCAACGGCGTATGGACTATACGTCTTAAACCACCAGTCGATGACACGATGCCAGTCGGCAAGAGTTTTCACGTCGATGCCGGAAGGTTTTGCATACCCTTCAATATGAGGGCCCGCAAACATGCCCACGATGCTGATATCCTGCATTAGAAGAGTGGGCATCGCAGTTCTGAGGAAGGGCTCGTCCAGGCAGTTGACCTGACAGGATTCTATGCCGCTCTTTTGACAAAGGATTTCTTTATAGAAGCCTTTTCGCCGGACCTTTTCATAACCGGCGGCTACTTTTTCGACTGTATCTTTGGAAAGTTCCTCAACATCATAAAGCTGCTGCATCGCAGTTTCTACTGCCATGCCATAGCCGGTATTTCGCACGGCGGGCCAATAAGGCGCGAGGATTTTCCACTTGTCCGAAGGAGATACATCGCGAGAGAAGAATTTGCTATATTCCGTGCGGGGCATGCCGCAGGTCAGCATATCGGAGTCAAGATAGTGGCTCAGCAGAAGCGACCAGTCGTCACTCTGAATACGATGGTGAGAGGCGCTTAGCCGATGGTGTTCTTCGATGAGATGTTCGTGCGTGTCGATAAGAGGCGTGGAAAAAACTTTGGCGAAGATATTCTTGCGTATATCGTTTTGGCTTTCAAGCTCCTTGCCGGATATACCCACGAATCGCTCGCCATAAGCCTTAGTGCCCAAAAACGCCATGGCTCCGATTGTGCCGATACCCTTCAACGTCGTCCGGCGGGAGATGCTTCTTTTCGTCTTCATTTCAGATACCTCATATTATAGTTACAAAAGGACAGCCTATTCTAAGCTATATATCCGGAGATTAAAAGAAGTTGAGGTTCTTAATTCTAAAACATTCTTGTTTAGAATATAGAATATCCCTGTGTCGCCTGCATTACGACCTTTTTGCGATGGTATACTGCTTTTCTTTTTTTCTACACTGCGTTTGCTTAAAACCGAACTCGGAGAGTGGTTTATCTTTTTGCTACTTCAGCTCATTCCTGAGATGTTCGACGGCCTCATTAAGCTCGGCGAGCTGCCTGTGCAAACTTTCGATTTTTTCCCACAGTTCGTTTGAGTCGTCTCTTTCATCATTTTCGTCATCTTCACATTTTTTGTCGCATTCCTCGTTCGAGCATTCCTCACACAATTCATGCAGATGACGCTTGAGCTGTTCAGCTTCGTGACGCATCGCATCGGCCTTGTCACCCCTGCCCTTTTCCTCGGCCTTTTCGGCCTCAGCAAGTAACTGGTGAATTTCCTGCTTAATGTGTTCTGCTTCCGTACATCGTTCGTTTTGGTGCAACTGCTTTTCCAGATTGCCCATCTCTTCACGAAGTATATCCGCCAGGCGTTCGTTCCCTTCGCGCTCGGCCCTTTCTAATGCTTGTGCTAATTTCCTCATGCGGGTGTGTATCGTATGCATATGTTCTTCGCGCTGGCGGCCTTCGGTTCGCCGCTCCAGTTCTTCGGCCAGATTCTCTGATTCACCCCAGAGACGCTTGGCTTTATCGATTTGTCCATCTTTTTCAGCTCTTTGAGAAGCCTCGCGAAGAACGGCGATTGTGCGTTCCATCCCCTCAAGGCCCCTTTGCTGTCCTTGTCGCATTTGAGCATACATCTTCACGGCATGTGCATGAAGCTTGTGCGCCTCATCAATATGCCCCTGCTTTTTCAGTTGTTCAGCTTCTTTGAACATCTGGTGTAATTTTTTCTCGGCTTCGGCCCTCTCAAGATTAGCTTGACGCCTGTTCATCTCGGTCCGTATATGCAGGTTAAGCCTTGCCGCTTCTGTTCGTAATTGCCTGGCTTGTAGCTCGTGCTCCATCGCCTCAAGACGTAACTGCTCGACTTTAATCCTCATCTGTTCAATCTCGCGCATGCGCCGGATATCCTCTTCGCCGGCATTCGCGACCATGCCTAAGACAAGAATTAGTCCGATTGCGCTGATAATTATTTGCTTTTTCATAGCTTTTTCTCCTTCACAAATGAAATGCCCTCAATTTCCCGTATCGCTTTATTCAGTAACATTACCGAACCTCATTATGATAACAAATATGTCTTAAAAATCAAGTTCTTTGTTTATTGTGATTACCTATTTTAACTTTGGCCCATTCGACTTCGCTCAGGGCATGGTTTGTTTTCTCATTTAACCAAATGTTCATTTTTTTCGTATTCACTTGCAATAAAAAAGCTTAAGTTCATTTTGCCCATCTTAACCTTGGGTTTGTTTTGCATAAAAAGTCTGATTTGTCGAACATTCTTTACATTTGTAAAGAACCTTAGAGTAACGTAAGTAATTGTTTTGTAGATGGTTATTAATGTTTCCGCCTTCGCTAAAGCTTCGGCGAGACAAGCGATGCTTGATACTCGATAATGGATGTTAGATGCTCGCATTTTTGCAAATTCTAAATGTTAAAAACTATAGGATTTTTTGGCGTGTACCTGCTGATACGAAAACATGCCCCCGACAGAAAAGCAAGTGAGTTACCATCGAGGGTAAACTCCGTTAGCCTTCTGGCTAACAGGTAGGTATTATACCATATTTGGCGTTAAAAAGCAAGTGAAAGATAAATAAATGTCCGTGAGTCGATACGCGCAATACGTATCTCGAAATACTAAGCACGAAGAATCCACCGACGCAGGAGATGTATTCCACTGTCTCGCTCCTTCAGTTCTGCAAGGAAGCGGCTAAAGCCTTCCTTTTGCTCGTATCTGGGGATGCTATGCAGCTTGTCCGGGTCGCTGGGGAGGCCATAATCATCCGGTCGAATTCCTGATGATTTGGCTCTCTGAATGAGCCAGTCCTCCAGCTTAGGACAGACGAGTATAAGCCTCTGGCCGCCTTTGCCTTGACGGGTGAGCAAGCGAAGCCCTTCGGTGGTCTGTACCTCTTCCTGGTAGTTATTCAAGTCTCGCGGTTGGGCGCTGGCAGGATCTTCGTCCACGATACCTGTAGCGCCGGGAAGTTTCTTCAGACGATTGATTACATTGCCCTTGCCTCCAAAATGGAGCAACTGCTTCTTGGTGACTCCCAGGGCTCGAAGAACGGCTTCGTCTGCATCACATTCCACCAAGACCTTCATTATCCCTCCTCAATGAAACGATCCATGTTGAAGAAGGGGTCTGCCTCCATCAACTCCGCGACCTGGTCCGGCATCAAGGGCTTGACCCGTGTCTGGAAGTCTTTGAAGTAAGTGATAAAGACCTGGACATCCTCCTTGTGAGCCTTCTCGATGATGGCCGAGAGCAGATACGGATTGTGCGTGGCAATGAAGAACTGGTTGGTCTGGTCCAGGGCAATCCGCTCTCCGAGGTACTTGGTATAGTACGGAAAGGCATTGGACTCCGGCTCCTCGAAGACAAGAACAGAATCCTTGTTAGAGGCGATGGCCACCGTGTAAAAGATGATCCGACGGAGAGTATCCGAGGTCAGGGCATAAGGATAGCTAATCAATGAGTCGTCTGCCTGCTTTACAAGTTCAAAGACTCGCTCATGCGGCTTCATGAACAGTTTCAGCCCGTACTTGTGGTAGAACTCTTTCATGGTTTCGCGCAGGGTCTCGGAACCGAAGACCACAGAAAATAGGTTTTTCCCGTTAGGTGGTTTGAGGACGCCGGGCTCTTTGTTATCATATTTCGCCAAGTTCCTGAAACGAAAGAATTTGATATCTCTGGTATGTCCAAAAACTGTTGAGCCTCGGTAACGTCCACGATTATCCACTTTCCTGAAGGCGTTGCTGCCCTCCCATTTATAGAACTCATAGAGATTAGTATTGAAAGTGACACGAATACCCGTAGGATCAATTTCCTTCGTAGAAATCCTGATTTTCACGGATTCATCAGCCACCAATCCATCGTAGAACAGGTATTGCATCAACTCAAAGCGAACATAATTACTAAGAGGTTCCTTTCCCGGCTGACCACACCAAGACAATAGTGCCAGCGCCTCCAGGATGTTGGACTTGCCTGTGTTGGGCTCGCCTATGAACAGGTTTACCTTCTTACACTCGATGTCCAACTCACGAACCGATTTGAAGTTTGATACGCTTAGCTTTGTAATCATAACAACATTTCCAATTGGGTCTTCATGAAACGTTGACTATTGAGCAAATTTTCCACTGATAGTAACAATTATAGCAAAGGCGGTATGAGAACCAAGGGAAAAAGCCGGGAGCACCTTACTTATTTCTCTCTTTCACTGGTGAAATCAAGGGCGTATGCCAGCTCCATAGGAGATAAATTTTTCGATGAGTTGTACTTGATAGCGATAGGTTTTGATAGATATAGAAAACAGCGGGTATAATTCCTCTGAATGACGAGCTACGTAACGTTTCTGCCAGAGGCTCCGTCTAAAGCCGGATTTTCGCTGCGCTACAACATGAGCATCAAACAGAACATAAGATGGGCTTAAGCCCATCCTACGCGCTGGATGGTAAGGCGGAGTGATTAAAAACAGGTAATCGCGTGCTTTAAAGATACTGAATGCGACACCTTCGCCTATGCCTGCTCTTGAGCAGGCATAGGCGTTTCTAAACTAATTAAATTGGGCGTTATGGCCTGGCTTTGTCTTAGAGTCCGAGGAACTGGATAGATAAGCCGCAGAGGAAGATTGTTGCACCCGCTATTGCATGGGCGTATCGCTGTAATTTCATCAATGGAAGAAGGTTTATTCCTGTTCTGGCAATCAGAACCGCTACCAGCATGGTGGTAATGGTGACTATCCCGAATACAGATGTGACTATAATCAGACCTGTGATGCTGTTCTTCGCAGCCGGGTACATAAGGATTGGAATCAATGGCTCACAGGGGCCAAAAACAAAAATGACAAACAGCGCCCAAGGCGTGATGTTGGCCTTTTTTTGTTCGTCGTGAACGTGTACGTGCTTTTCCGAATGACTGTGCAGGTGTTCATGAACGAACTGTTCTGCGTGAGCATGACTGTGTGCATGAGGTTTATTTCTGAACGCTCTGCGCAATCCCCAGACAAGATACACCAGTCCGAAAGCTATAAGCAGCCATGCCGCCAGGTTACCACGGAAAGATTCGAAAATCTCGAGCTTTTTCACCGCCAGTCCCAGCGATACGCCTATAAGGCCCAGCACTACGGAACTTGCTATATGACCTAAGCCGCACAGTATAGTTATCAGAGAGGTTTTGATTCCAGACCATTTTCGAGCCCAGGACATCATAATAAAGGGCAGATAATGGTCCGGCCCAAATATCGTGTGGAAGAAGCCTATAGAGGCCGCGGTGATAATAAGAGCGCTAAGTTCGGCTGTCATAATTAATCCCTTTAGAAAGACCAGAATATATTATCAAACTCTATACATAAAAATGACTAATTTGTGCTACCAAATCAAGAAAAAGACTCGAAAATTGCCAAGAACATCTGAGGAAGAATGTATTTCAGGTAAAATATATGTTGACGAACCGTATTGAGATGTGTAGAATTATGTGTAGGATTTTGGTCCCACGGGTGATTTGTGAGACTGTTGAAGCTAATCACAAAGTATGTCCGGCTCCTCAAAAAACCAGTTCAAGTTACATAAGACAGCATTAACTGTGGTGCTTACTGTATACCTGATTTTAACCACTTCAATCGACCTATTCCACAGTGAAAATTGTATTTTGGGTGTTGTGCATTCGGGCACAACAGGTGCTATATCCTGTAACACCCCATGCCCTGCTTGCAAGTTTTTGGCTGGTTATAATTCGACAGAAACCAGTTATTGTTTGACATTAGTCAGTACTGAAAGTCCTCTTATTTCACAATTCTTACCGCAGTTGACGGTTGTAAATCACAATGAGTGGACCTGTTCAATTTTCTCACGAGCACCACCGTCAATTACCACTTCATAACGCAGGGCGAAGAATCCAATCCACGCCCCAGTTCATGAAATCCTAACGTAATTAGTTTGGACGACAACTATGTCTAACGGAAAAAGTGGGTTCACGTTGATCGAACTCTTGGTAGTAATAAGCATTATTGGTCTGCTCATGGCCATTCTTATTCCGGTCCTTGGTTCAGCCAGGGAGAGTGGGCGACAAGTGGCCTGTGCGGCAAATCTCCGGAATCTCGGCTTGGCGCTTGTGAGCTATGTGGATGATAACGACCAATGGCTTCCCCCTGCTGAACCGCGAGACAAATTGGACGAGACATCTCAGGACAACTGGTACCTAAACTCGGGCTTACTATCGAGGATGGATGTGGAGCCCCAACGGGATGCCGACGGTAATATTCTCGGACCGCCTGCAGATCGAACGGTTCTCACCTGCCCGTCACATAGAGACCCAACAATGACACGGGACGAGTCACCAGTGTTTCCGCCAGAGCAGCGCCCGTACGCGTTAAGCTACATGATGAACGGAACATGGCGTTTGTCCAACAGGGGTGGCATCTTGGGAAAACGCAGACGTGTCAGTGAGTTCCACAGACCATTCGATACGCTTGCATTGTGTGATGGCAATGGCTATTACTCGGCACGGGCCGTCGTTTTGTATGAGGCCTGTCCGGCAGGTAACTTCGAATATCGGCACAGAGGCAACATAAATTTGCTATTTCTGGACGGTCATACAGGGGCCATGATAGAGAAGGACGTTCCTATGGGTCGAGACAATCGTTATACTTATTTTTGGAGCGAGAAGGAGTGATGGCCTGCAATCAAAATTAGAATCTGAGGGTCTTCAGGACGAAGAGATCTTGAAGGAGGTTGAGAAGATGAAATCGAAGAATACATATAATAGGATTGGGTTATTATCGCTGGTACTTTGCATGCTTAGTGCAGTACTAGCCAACGCCGGTTTGGTTGCCGGTCAGAACTGGGCAGATAACTTGGCAGCCTGGGGCGGCAACATTGAGAATTACAACGGGGATAGGACCGGTGTTGATGCGCTTGCTTACGTTCTCGGTCCCCCGGATTCAGATGTTGACGGCAATGGATATGCCTGGGATACCGGCGACAATGATTATGTCGCGGGCTGGAAAGGAGCAGGAGATGCGTCTTTTACGCTTTACTTCGAAACTGCGTTGCTGAATATTTACGGGGACGACCTTGCAGTGAAAGTGTACGGAGGAGCGACCTGTAAGGCGGATGTGTACGGCAGTGTAGATGGGAGCAGTTTTGAACTAATTGGCAGCATTGCCGGGGCGAAGGGACATATCCCAGGTAAGCCAGGATTATTCCACGATCCTGGTGCGACCGGATTGGACCGGTATGTGACGCTGGACTTCGGGATACTCGATAACGTGCATTACGTCAGGTTTGACCGGGTTGTATCAGGCCAGGGCTCCGGCATGTTCTTTGATGCGGTCGGTAGTGTACCTGAACCAGAAGTCGTCGATCTTACGAGTGCTGCTTACATAAAGGGACAGAACTGGGCCAACAGAGTTGTGAATTACACTCAAAGAGTTCAAAGGTTCGGCAAACCGGGGTGTACCGGTGGTGTCTTTATGGATCCCAATACAACGTGGTGGGTACTGGGACCCAGTGACTGCGACCAAAACGGTGACATGGATGCATGGAGCACAGATGAACACGGCCGGGAGACAATTGATTACGACTATGTGGCGGGATGGAATGGCGGGGGTCCTTTGAACGAAGACCAGGAGATAATCGCATGCTTTGATATCGGCCTGCAAGATTATGAGGGGGTAGAC
>CAZJIR010000100.1:0-8039 GCA_964546095.1 uncultured Pirellulales bacterium | reverse complement strand
TTCAAATAATTCTATTGCTACATGGAAAACTTGCACAGGGAGCAACAAAGAAATAATTGGTTGACCAAAGCCTATACTGCTTTATTCTTTTTTATCATTACCTAATAAATCAGGTCGGTGTTTTTTTGTTCGTTCAAGCGCCTGTTGCCGGCGCCATTCGGCGATTTTGGCGTGGTCGCCGCTTAAAAGAATGTCAGGGACTTTCATATCGCGGAAGACCTCCGGCCTTGTATATTGCGGATATTCCAGGATGCCTTCGCTGAAAGAATCGTCTTTGGCAGAGTCATCGTCGCCGAGTGCTCCGGGCAATAATCTTACGACTGCATCTACAATTACCATTGCGGCCAATTCGCCGCCGTTCAGGACATAATCGCCTATCGAGATTTGCTCGGCATCGAGGCCGATGCGGATTCGCTCATCGAATCCTTCATATTTGCCGGCTATTAGGATGAGGCGCTTTTCTTTGCTTAACTCAATAGCTTTTTTCTGGTCGAATTTTTGTCCCTGAGGAGTAAGCAGTATAACCCGGCTTTTTTCGGGAGATAACTTCTGCACATGCTCGAAGCAATCGAACAGAGGACCGGGCATCATTACCATGCCGGGACCTCCACCGTAAGGTTTATCATCAACTTTTCGATAGCTGTCGGTGGTGAAATCTCGAATATCAGTGATAGTGATTTCGACAAGAGATGCCTCCTGCGCCCTCTTTAATATCGAGCAATTCAGGGGCGACTCAAAGACTTGTGAAAAAAGCGTAAGAATATCGATCCGCATTAGCTTTTAGGTCAGAAGCCCCACACAAAGCGCGGGGCTAAGAATTTTACCAATTGATAAACGAAGTTTTTACTCTTCAGTTTTTTCTTCAGATTCGGTCTGGGGTTGAGCTTCAGCTTCGGTTTTTTCTTCGGCTTTAGTTCCGGTTTCGGCTTTTGCTTCAGCTTCAGGTTTGGCCTTTTCTTCAGCCTCTTTAGCTTTTGCTTCAGCCTTGGCTTTTTCTTCAGCCTCTTTAGCCTTTGCTTCGGCTTCAGCCTTGGCTTTTTCTTCGGCCTCTTTGGCTTTTGCCTTTTCTTCGGTTTCTTTGGCCTTAGCTTTCTCCTCAGCCTCTTTAGCCTTAGCTTCGGCTTTTGCTTTTTCAGCGGCCGCTTCAGCTTCTTTCTGGGCGGCGATTCTATCGGCTTTTGTGAACAGTTTGCCTTTGGCTTTGGCCATGTTCCTGGCCCTTGCCCGGCGCGCAGTCTTTACTTCGGCATATTTGTTTTTGATACCATGTCGAAGCAGGATTTGTGAGACGGTATCGGAGGGTATTGCTCCTTTATCGAGCCAGTATTCGACGCGCTCGCGGTTTAGCACGATTTGTTTGGCCTGGTCTTTTTCGATGGGGTCATAGTGGCCGAGCTTTTCAAGTATTTTACCATCACGCGGCTCGCGAGATTCGATTGCATTGATTCTAAAGAACGGCCTATGCCGCCTGCCTATTCGGGTCATTCTTAATTTTACTGCCATAATTCTTTCCTTTCTTTCATTTATAATCAATTTCCGTGATATGCACTATGCAAATCACGAAACACGTTTGCAATGTAAGGCGTAGCCGTTAATGAAGATTGCGAAATTCGCAGGGTCAATCTGAGCATCTGCTGCGATTTTATGTATTTGTTCATCGGTTAAGCTATCAGCGTTTTGTCTCTCGTTCGGTGTCATAATCGCCACCGCTTTTTTCAATTGCTGCAACTCCTCTGCATCTGGTGCAGCTAACATCGCCAGCTCACTGCTGCCTTCGATATCTTTGAACTGTTCTCTGATCAGTTTGCCGTATTCGTTGTCGGAAAATCTGGAGACTATTTCGAGGTATCGTTCAATTGAAATCTTGTTTGTCACGGCCATTTTATCGTTTCTTAATTTTACCCCTTCTCCTTATCACTCTTTTTCTTTTCGAGCGCTGCTTTATTTTTTTCCCGCCTGACATCATCTGACCCAGGGAGTTCATATTCAATCCGCCGGAGAGGAGGTTTTTAAGCCCGCCGAAGCTTCCGCCGCTGATAGCCTTCATCATATCCCGGCTGCGTTTGAATGTCTTTACCAGACCGGAAACATCGTGAACCTGGACGCCTGCGCCTGTGGCGATTCGTCTCCGTCTGGAGGAATCTATAATATCCGGCTCACGTCTTTCCTGAGACGTCATAGAATATACAATCGCTTCGGTTTGTTTTAGCTCGGCCCCGTCGAAATCGAGGTCCTTGAGCTGTCCGCCCATCCCGGGCATCATTTTGAGCATATCCTTAATACCGCCCATTTTTTTTACGGACTGCATCTGCTTTAGAAAATCGTCAAAGCCGAAACTGCCTTTGGCCATTTTCTTTTGCAGTTTCTCAGCCTCCTCGACATCGAAATGCTCCTGAGCCTTCTCGACAAGTGTTACGACGTCACCCATACCAAGAATTCTGCTGGCCATGCGGTCGGGATGAAATTCTTCGAGCTTGTCAAGTTTTTCTCCTATTCCTATAAACTTGATGGGTTTTCCGGTCACAGCTTTTACACTCAAAGCGGCTCCGCCGCGAGCATCGCCATCGAGTTTTGTAAGTATGACACCATCGAGCTCAAGGCGCTCGTTGAACTCTTTGGCTGAATTGACGGCATCCTGGCCTGTCATTGCGTCACAGACAAGATATATCTGATGGGGGGTAACGGCCTTTGCAACGTTGGCGACTTCGGTCATCATCTCCTCGTCTATGTGAAGCCGGCCGGCGGTATCGATTACGATGACATCGTGGTTGTGCTCTTTGGCGTGTTTTAGGGAGTTTTTCGCTACCTTTACGGCGCTTTTACTTTCTTCACTGTAAACATCAATATTGATCTGCTGGCCGAGGACAATCAACTGCTCGATAGCAGCGGGCCTCTGGAGGTCATCGGCGACCAGCAGGGGTCTTTTGCCTTTTGCTACGAGGTACTTGGCGAGTTTGGCGGCGGTCGTGGTTTTACCACCGCCCTGCAGGCCAGCTAACATAATTACGGTAGGACCAGGCGAAACAAAGTAAATACGTGTATCGACCGGCCCCATTAACTTTGTAAGCCCATCATTGACGATTTTTACCATAACCTGGCCCGGATGCAGACTTTTTATGACCTCAGCTCCGACTGCCGCCTGTGTAACATCCTTACAGAACTGCTTTACGACGTTGTAGCTGACATCGGCCTCCAACAGGGCCTTGCGGACATCTCTCATAGCATCCGAGATGTTTGCCTCGGTAATGCGTCCTCGGCCGGAAAGTGACTTGAAAACAGAGTTAAATTTCTCAGTTAACGACTCAAACATATCTTTCTGCTAACGCTGCTATTTCAGCAGTAATTCAAATAATCCCTCCAAAAATCGAGGGTCTAAGCATCAACACAGTACCGAAACTTAAAAATTCCTGCAAAAAAAGTAATTTTAAGGTTGCAATTAGGATTCTGCAAGGACAAAATCCATCAATTAACGTCTTGGAAAGACCAGGGCACCTGCAATTTTATTTTGGGATATTTTCAAAAAAAAATTGCGGAAAACGAACAAAAGTGTACGATAGATAATATAAATGCGGGATATTTAGAAGAAAATTAAATGCGTCTTATAGGACGTTGAAAATCAAACAAACGTGTAGTTGATATAATCGTTCACAGACAAAACGCTAACATAAGCCAAGGACCGGCTCACGAATTTCACGGAACAGGCTGCAAAAATTTGCGTTATAAAAGTTGTAGAAAAACGCGGAGTGCCATCTGAAGCTCGTTCCGTGAAACCCTATGGCGTGGGTGTCTGTGGGCGGGCAAGAACTGGCACTCCTTCTTTTTTTAAAAAGAGAAGGGATTGCTGCGGGGGATACTTAAGAAAAACCAGGATTAAAAGGCTCTTTGCAAAGCAGATAGTTGAATCAACAGAAGTTTCGGTAAATCGCTGACATAATCGGAATTTAACAAACTTGTGCGAATTACTGTTCCGCAGACAGAACGCCAGTGTGGACTTATTGTTCAGATTGATTCACGGTTGCAGTAATAGCACAAGGGTAGCTTAAAAACCAGGTTGTCTTATAAAACCCTATGGCGCGGGTATCTATGGGCACTGATGAAAACTCTTTTTGTGAGTGGTTAAATCGTCCCATTTGCAGAAAAAGTTAAGCAAATAATCGAACGGCAATAATAGCCGAGTAAAAGAAATTTATTGTCAGGCGGCCAAGAGGTTGCAACGGACAGGAGAATTTTAGTCTAATTGCTTGTGAAATGACAGATTTGGGATAAGCAGAAATTTCACATTACTCGCCGAGGAAGACTTGAAGGCTATTTTAACCGAGAAATTATGAGTAAATGTATTCCCAGTGGAGGTGAATTAAACCAGAACCTGATGTGTGAACCAACGTGCTGTTAGAGAAGCTGGTGTGGCGGTAACCCGGATTTAGAATAACCGAGGACAAAGAAACCTAAGGGGGTAATATTCACCGCTGAGACTACTTCTACGGTACCGATGTTAGCGGGATTTGTACAAGAGCCTGTTGAAACGGGGGGTGTTCTATGGCCTGAGAAAAGGCCGATAGCTTGAAAATTAATGCTAAAATCCAGCGCACGCTGTTGATTTATAGGGGGAATGAGGCGAAACAGAAAAAGACATAAGTGTTCAAAAAGTTTTTTTATTTTAAATCCGGCTCAGATATTTTTCGAAAGAACAGTAAAAGAGCAGCATGTTGATTTTAACAATTGTCCAAGTTGGGGTATTTTAGCGATATCAAGGGGATTTTTTAGAATATTAATGATTAAAAAATAAGCACGATGTCTTGAGTAGCTGTTCGCAGACAAAACGCCCAATAGAGTAGTGCCAGTATTCACGAAAACAGTGAAGGTACGAATGGAATGTTGAGTCTGTAACGTTCTACGATACTCATATGTATGGGTTCGAGAGAACGAATTCGGTTCGACGCTCTCTTTTTATTAGTTGGGCTTATAGATATTGATGTGTGGTGGTTCAACAAAATTATAGCAGATATAAGCGAGAGCAAGTTTGAAGTTGCCTGAGAGATAGCCTGTGAACGAAAACAGCTAATATAGGGATAAGCAATGGATAATAAAGAAAGAGCAGCCGTGATACTCGATAAATACTTGTCTGCTTCGCCCAAAATTGTTCATATACCCAGGGACATCAGTGACGCGGTCCGTTCTGAGTTCATTAATTCGGCAACGTTCCATATCGAGCAACTGGGGCGGGAGATAGCTGATTTTGAGACCAGCAAAAGGGAACAAAATGATTTCGTTATTAGAACCCGTGGAATTCTTCACAACATAAAGGGAGAAGCGGGCATGATGGAAATTGCTGAAATATCCAATGTTTGCTGTTTAGCCGGTGTGCTGTTAAATGAAAACTGCCAGACTGTTCAGGTTAGTACATTGCATTCGGTTAAAAACTGGCTCTTGGAATCTGTACAACTACTCAAGTCGGCAGGTTCCGGATTGCCCCCGAGTATTTTTTCAGTATTGAGTGTCTGGAGATTATTTGTACGGCTGAGATAAACTTATTAGATATGAGCATCAATATGTTAAATGGACGGGATATTGAGGGAATTTCCTGCTTGATGAGTCAAATAGTTGAGCTGGCCAGGCGAGGAGACAGAAATGATGTTAAGGCTCTCGCCAAAGTGGCACTTGAGACGATTAGTGATGTTCAAAGCAACGGGCAATGTGTTATATCATATACACATAAGGAAAAACTGTTTGACTTATTAGATGCTATGAAAGAGCGGGTGTCAGACGTTGATAAGTTTGGCATTGAACCCATAATAGAAAAAGCCTTTTGACCAGATGGAGGTTGAAATCAACATGATACATGATTTCAGTTAGCTCTGTAGTTGGCTTAAAGGCGCCTATACAAGCCACCCCCCCCATAAAAGCGGGGATCCGTAAGATTTTCAATTCCCTGGATTTCCGCTTTTTTTATTTTCTAAGAATATTAACTTCATCAAGATACGTATTTCGATACAAATGTTTTATGCCCATTGGTGCAGCCTAATCAGCGATGCTGAGCGGCTGTTTTATCTGAAATCCGGGCATCTTCTGTGGGCGCAGGACTGCGATAAGTCCAGCTATCACAGGGCATAATAATGATATTTATTTTTACAGAAGGTCAAAGAAGAAATTTTTATAAAAAGTTTATTGAAAAATATACTTGCAGAAGCAAGCAGACAAAAGTATATTGTATCGGTTGATTTTAGATTCATAACAACAGGCTTCTGCATAATAGCCGATTGGAGGAGAAGTCAAGCAAAAATGACTCTAAAAGGTGTTATCTTATAAGTGTCTACATTTTACGAGGAAGTCTTTTAATTTTTTACGGAGGAATGTTATGCCAACAACAATTTGTCCGCTTTCTGTTTCATTCACAGCCGGGCTTTCCGGCAAAAGAACCTGATATTTTTTAATCGTCATTTTAGTTTTTTTGAAGCACTAAACTTCATACGGAGGAAGATTTATGTTGGAGAAAAAGCTCATAAAAAGCATATTCTATGTGGTGGTGTTACTTGCTTTTTCAACTATGGCAGCCAGAGGGGGTAATATCCTATTTTTAACAGATGAACCAACAAATCCCAGCGGCGGTGATATAACAACAAAAAAGTTCTTTGAAAAGCTCGGTCACAAAGTAATTCTTTTCGATGACGATGAGAACGAGGCAGCCACTCAGCACGCTGCTTCCAAGGCTGATTTGGTGTATATATCGGAGTCAGTGAGTTCTGATAAAATTAACATTGAAATCAAGGAAATTCCGACCCCAATAATCGTAGCCGAACCTTACTGCTTTGACGAGATGGGGATGTCCACAGTTGAGAGTCAAAATCAGAGTTCCGAGTCTTTAAATATCACGATAGTCAATCCGGGCCATCCTCTGGCAGCCGGATACTCCGGAGATGTGGCTGTTTTAGTGGAAAACGACAACAGCCAACTTATACCAGGTCCATCAACTGCGGGCGGTGAGGCTATCATCATTGCGAAAGGCTCGGGTTATAAACAAAAGGATGCAGATGTTTATTTTCTTTATGACAAAGGAGCCGCCTTGGCGAGTTGCCAGGAAGACGGCTGTCCACAGGTGGCAGCGGATATTCGTATTGGTATATTTACCGCTTCCCCAAGGATATTTATGCTAATATCACCACAAGGTCTTAACCTGCTGAAGGCCGCGGTGAACTATGCGATGAACCCAAGGGCTCAAATAAAAGTTACACCTATCAAGATTACCAAGAAAAAAACTGAAGAAGAAGGTCTGACCACACAGGAAGATAAGCCGGTGGTTATCACCTTGTTTGGGACCGACCCTGATAGAGACTCATTAACCTACAAAGTAGTCAGCGGGCCGTTCCATGGGCAACTGCTCGGGGCAGCGCCAAAAATGATTTATACTCCTGAGTCGAATTTCTTTGGCTCGGACAGCTTTACTTTCATCGTCAACGACGGCACGATAGACAGCACTCCTATAACCGTGCTGATAAATGTGATAGAAATCAACGACCGGCCGATAGCGAAAAATGACTGTATCACGATACAGGAAGACACACCGGCATCGATTACTTTAGTAGGAAGCGATGTAGATGGAGATATGCTAAGCTATGGCGTAGTGAGAGAGCCATCTTATGGAAGCCTGAGCGGGAGGGGCCCAAACCTTAGCTATATGCCGAATGCGAACTTCTTTGGTACCGACAGCTTTACTTTTAAGGTCAATGACGGGAAGGTAAACAGCGAAGAAGCAACGGTATCAATTAAATTAATGCCGGTCAACGACCCGCCAGCAGGCGGCTATGCCGGCTCAACGATACAGGATAATCCACCTGTGGCCAAGAATGATAGCGTGACAACCATGGAGGATAATCCGGTCATGATAACCTTATCAGGCAGTGGTCTTGTAAAAGAAAAGCTGAGCTATACCATAGTAACAAAACCATCTAATGGACGTATAGAAGGAACGGCGCCGAAGTTTAAATATACACCAAATGTAGATTTCAACGGGCCGGACAGCTTTACCTTCAAGGTCAGCTATG
>CAZJIR010000099.1:0-8044 GCA_964546095.1 uncultured Pirellulales bacterium | reverse complement strand
TAAAGAAGTTACGGCTTACATACCGGGTATCGACCACAATCTTCAGGAGCACAGTACGGTTGTAATTCGCGGGGGTCGAGTCAGAGACTTGCCTGGAGTAAGATATCATATTGTTCGTGGTGTTCTTGATTGTGCTGGTGTGTCTAATCGAAAACAGGGCAGAAGTAAATATGGTGCGAAAAAAGCTAAATGAGCCGGTTAAACCGCTTGTTGAATTGAGGAAGAATAATGGCTAAAAAGTTTACCGCTTCGAATCAACAATTAAAACCGGACCCGAAGCATAACAGTAAGCTGGTTTCCAAGTTTATAAACTGTTTAATGTGGGACGGTAAGAAAAGTACTGCGCAACAAGTGTTCTATGATGCTATGGATATAATCAGTAAAAATGTCAAAGACACTGGAGCCTTTGAGGTATTTGAGAAGGCGATAAACAACGTAAAGCCGATGATTGAGGTTCGCAGTAAGCGTATTGGCGGAGCCAGTTATCAGGTTCCAATGCAGGTAAGTTCCAAACGCCAGCAGTCGCTTGCTTTCAGATGGATCTTGGCCTCAGCCCGTGGCAAAAAGGGCAAACCTATGTGCGAGCGTCTGGCTTCTGAGTTAATAGATGCTTATAATGAACGTGGTGGTGCAATGACCACTCGGGAGAATGTCCATAGAATGGCTGAGGCAAATAAGGCCTTTGCGCACTTTGCCTGGTAAGATTTTTTTTATAACTGCCACGGTGTGTTTTGAAACTAATCGTGGCAGTTTTTTTTTATTCGCTTCTCGAATTACGATATATGAGATACGAATTATGACGAGCGCTTTGGAAAAATTACGAAATATTGGGATTATGGCTCATATCGACGCCGGTAAAACAACGGTAACCGAGCGTATTCTTTACTATACAGGCAAAACTTACAAAATGGGAGAAGTTCACGATGGTACCGCTGTTATGGACTTTATGGAAGAGGAGCAGAAAAGAGGTATTACTATTACCTCAGCGGCGACAAAATGTCCCTGGAAGAACTGTGAAATCAACCTTATCGATACGCCGGGGCATATTGACTTTACTGCTGAGGTCGAAAGGTCATTACGTGTTTTGGATGGAGCGGTGGCGGTTTTTGACGGCAGCGAAGGCGTGCAGGCCCAGAGCGAGACCGTATGGAGGCAGGGACAAAAATACGGCCTGCCCTGTCTTTGCTTTGTAAATAAGATGGACAAAGTTGGTGCCGATTTTGAGATGACCGTTGAAAGTATTCGTGATAAACTTCTTGCCAATCCGATTCTGGTGCAGATTCCCATTGGTGCCGAGGATTCGTTTGCAGGAGTAATCGACCTGATAAAGATGAAGGCGGTTTTTTATAAGGCAGAAAAGATGGGAGCAACTTTTGAGGAGATTGAAATTCCCTCCGAGTTGAAACAGGTCGTTCAGCAACAAAGGAACCAGACGATTGAGCTTGCAGCCGAATACGATAACGAGCTGATGGATAACTATGTCCACGATAAACCGGTTGATATTAAAATGATTAGCAGAGCAATCAGGAAAGGAACCCTGAGCAATAAACTTCATCCGGTATTTGTTGGCTCTGCTTTGAAGTATATAGGTGTGCAAAAGCTGCTTGACGGTGTCTTGGTGTATCTGCCTTCTCCGTTGGATAAACCTGTTTTGGCCGGTCACAAACCGACGGATGAAAGCAAAAAAATATCAATCAAATGCGACCCAAATGGAAGTATGGTGGCGCTGGCTTTCAAAATTACAAGCGATGTGCACGGTGATTTGAACTTTCTGAGAATATATCAAGGCAAGTTAAAGTCAGGCCGTAGAGTATTGAATGCAAATCGTAACAAAAAGGAGAACATCACCAGGATATTTGAGATGCACGCCAAGGATAGGAAAATTTTAGACTCAGCCAGTGCCGGCGATATAGTGGCAGTTGTCGGTTTAAAACAGACACTTACGGGAGATACGATTTGTGACCCCAAAAAGCCTGTTTGCCTGCCAAGCATTACATTTCCACAAACTGTTATTGATATGTCGATAGAGCCCCGAACGGCTGCAGAGAAAGCCAAATTGGCAGAGGCACTGGCCGACTTGAAGCGCGAAGACCCGACTTTTGAGTGTAAAAAGGATAACGAAACGGGCCAAACGATAATCAGTGGAATGGGTGAATTGCACCTGGAGATACTTCAACACAAGCTGGTCAGAGAAAAAGGAGTTAATATTAGGGTGGGCAAACCAAGAGTGGCCTATAGGGAGGCTATCACAAAATCAGCCCAGGCTGAGGGTAAATTCATCCGTCAGACAGGTGGTCATGGCCAATATGGCCATGTTGTTTTACAGATTGAGCCGCTTTTTACCGAGGATGGCCACTGGAGTCATGATATTGAGTTTGAAAGCCAAGTTTCTACCGATGCGGTACCCAGGGAGTTCATCCCCGATGTTGAAAGGGGCAGCAGAGATGCCTTGAGCAGCGGTGCTTTGTCTGGTTATCCTGTTGTGGGGGCTAAAGTTACGCTTATCGATGGCTCGTTCCATTCTGTGGATTCTTCTGGTCTGGCTTTTGAGCAGGCCGCCGCAATAGCTATTGAAAAGGCGATTAAAGAAGCAGAACCGGTCTTGCTTGAGCCGGTAATGCGGCTTCAAGTTGTAGTTCCACAGTCTAACTTTGGAGTAGTTCAGGGGAATTTACTTGCAAAAAGGGGATTAATCACGGATTGTAGAGTGCATGGAAGTATGCAAGTTATTGATGTAAAAGCACCTCTTGTGGAATTATTCGGCTATTCCAGCGATATTAGAAGCGCAACAGCCGGCAGGGGGACTTTTACTATGGAACCATTGAGCTATGAGAAAGTCCCGGACCAGATTGCTAAACAGATTATCTTTTGAGAATAATGACATTTTTTACATAAAAAATAAAATATTTTCCGACATTTTATTGACAATGATTGATTTCATTGATATCTTATGGGATTTTCAGCCGTAGCGAGCATTGTCACGGATGACTTTGCGTAACTCTTTAGTTGGGCTGTGGCATATCTTTGATTATATGGTCAGGGATGGTTTATAAGGCTTTAGGGGTTTACCGAAAGCTGGTGGATGGCTTTGGAAGGGCTGTAATTGGCCCAAACCCCAACTCTTAAGGAAGGCGAACTTGGTAATTGATTATTATATAGCGAAGTCTTAAGCAGCAACTTAGCGATTAATAATCAATTAGAGGGCCTTTCCTGCCAAAGATTGAACAAGATTGAGTTTGACCGATAGCAGGGAAGCTATAGACTAAAAGTGGATTATTTTTTTCTTTAGTTGAGATACTTCAAGCCCTTAGAGGTTTGATTAGAGGACAGTTATGGTTGCTGAAACTGAAAGAATAAGAATTAAGATGGAGTCATATGACCACAGGGCCCTTGATGCATCTGCCAAAGAGATAGTAGAGCATGCTCGAAAGACCAACGCCCGTGTCAGTGGTCCGGTGCCGTTGCCTACGCGTGTTGAGAGATATACGGTTTTGCGTAGTCCGCACATTGATAAAAAATCGCGTGAGCAATTTGAGCTAAGGACTCATAAGCGTTTGATTGATATTCATGAGGCCAATGCTCGTACGGTTGAAGTATTGAACCGTTTGGTAGTGCCGGCGGGAGTTTTTGTAAGGATAAAAGCTTGATGCCGAGTGCATCATAGAATACGAGATACGAAGTAATGGCGATGATTTTGGGAAAAAAAGTTGGAATGACTCAGGTCTATGACAATTCGGGCCAATTGGTGCCGGTTACGGTCATACAGGCCGGTCCCTGTGTTGTTACTCAGATAAAGACTAATGAGACTGACGGATATAATGCTGTTCAGCTTGGTTTTGATGAAGTGAAGCCGGCCCATGGGAAGCACCCGCAAATCGGACACACCAAGAAAGCCAATACGACTCCAAAGAGATTTACCAGAGAGATGCGGTTGCCAGACGGTGCAGTGCAAGAGTACGAAGCAGGTCAATCCATTACGGTTTCTGTATTTGCGGAAGAAAAATTTGTTGATGTCGTGGGCACCAGTAAAGGTAAAGGTTTTGCCGGTGTGATGAAGAGACACGGCTTTGGAGGTTTCCCAGGCTCACACGGAACTGAACGGAAGCACAGAGCACCCGGCTCAATATCAAGTTTTGCCAGTGACGCCGGACATGGGGGAGGCCCCAAGAAAGGCAAGAGAATGGCCGGACATCTGGGTCACTGTCGGGTTACTACGAAAAACCATAAATTGGTGGTGATAGACCAGGAAAAAAACTTATTGGTCGTCAAGGGTTCAGTTCCAGGCCCGGCTGGTGGTTATTGTATTGTTCATAGTGCTAAAAAATCATAAGCAGTGGGAGTAACGAGAGTTTGGAAAATGATTGATTTGGCAGTTTACAACACAGATGGACAGGAAATTGAAAGCCTGAAGGTCAATGAGGAGTTTTTTGGCGGCTCGGTTAGATACCCGTTGCTTAAGCAGGCTCTTGTTATGTATCACGCTAACAAGCGTGTGGGAACTGCCACTAATAAAGGCAGAAGTATGGTAGTCGGTTCGGGCAGGAAGCTATTCAGACAAAAGGGTACGGGAAATGCCCGCATTGGGAACATTCGAACCGGCAAACGTGTTGGTGGCGGTGTTACTTTCGCAAAGAGCCTCAGAAATTTCGGCAAACGTATGCCGAAGAAGCAGAGAAGATTAGCCAGAGATTCGGCGATATTAGCAAAGCTTTTAACCAATAATGTTGTGGTGGTTGAAGGGCTAAATTTTGACAAGCCCAAAACAAAAGATTTTAGGGGTATTTTAAATAACTTGAAAATTGAGCGCAGTTGCCTGGTAACGATTAGTTCTGAAGATATAAATCTTTACAAGTCTGCCAGGAACATTTCGAAAATAACTGTTATACCTGTTAACGAACTCAACGCGGTTGATATTTGCAGTTATCGAAAAATACTTTTTACTAAAGATGCGTTTTTATCTGTTTTGAATAGAAACCGGGAAATCGAAAATTAACGGATTTTAATGTGGATGATTATAACATAATAATTCGACCCTTGATAACAGAGCAGGGGATGCACTTTGCTAACACAAAGAGTGCATATTCCTTTGAGGTAAATAAAAAAGCCAATAAGGCGCAGATAAAAAACGCTGTAGAGAGAATATACAACGTCAAAGTGCGAAAGGTTAGAACAGCTAATCGCCAGGGTAAACAACGCCGTAGGGGCAGAACTTTTGGAGAGACATCAAGCTGGAAAAAGGCTGTGGTATTTCTTGACCCCCAGTTTCATATAGATTTGTTCTAAATACGAGATATGAGTTATGGGTATTCGAGTTTATAAACCAACAAGTGCCGGCCGAAGAAACAGTTCGGTCAATGATTACGCTGAGTTAACTACCAACAAGCCGGAGAAATCGCTTTGTAAGCGGATTAAAAAAACCGGTGGTAGAAATCATCATGGTGTTACTACCAGTCGGTTCAGAGGCGGCGGTGCAAGAAGAATTTATCGTATTGTAGATTTTAAGCGTAATAAGGATGGTGTTCCTGCGAAAGTGGCAACGATTGAATATGACCCCAACAGAAATTGTTTTATATCCCTGCTTCACTACGCCGATGGCGAAAAAAGATATATATTAGCACCGTTAGGTGTGAGAGCCGGTGACCGAGTGGAAAGTGGCCTGGTTTGTGAGCCTAAAACTGGTAATGCGATGCCGCTTTCTGCAATTCCTGCCGGTATGGAGATTCATAATATCGAAATGAGAGCCGGCCAGGGTGGAAAATTAGTCAGGGGTGCCGGCAGCGCCGCAAGAATTGTGGCAAAAGAAGGTAATTGGGTTACTATCGTTTTGCCGAGCGGTGAGATGCGGATGATTCGCAAGGAATGCCGGGCAACAATTGGCCGATTGAGTAATCCCGACCACCAGAATGTACGTATCGGCAAAGCAGGGCGAAAGAGACATATGGGCCGTAGACCACATGTGAGGGGAAAGGCAATGAATCCCGTTGCTCATCCAATGGGTGGTGGAGAGGGCAGAGCAAACGGTGGACGCCACCCCTGTTCTCCGACTGGTGTGCTTGCAAAAGGCGGCAAAACCAGAAATCCACGAAATCCAAGTAATAAGAGGATTATTCGAAGACGTAAAAGTAGAAGGCAAAAGCAATTAAATATATGATTAAGTTGTGCTAAAAGCACAAGATATGAGATATGAGAAATGGGAAGATCTCTTAGAAAAGGACCATACGTTGATGATAAGCTGTTTGGTAAGGTCAGCAAACAGAATGAATCAGGTTCTCGTGAGCCGATAAGGACCTGGGCAAGAAGATGTACGATAGTTCCGGAGTTCGTAGGTTTTACGTTTATGGTCCACAACGGCAAAATGTTTCATAAAGTTTTTATTACTGAGGATATGGTGGGGCATAAATTAGGTGAGTTTTCACCCACACGGACGTTTAAAGGGCATTCGAGTAAGAAGATAAAGTAATATACGTGAAGCGCTTTTCGTGAAGTGAAATGCGAGATTGGTATGCTAAGTGCTGAGAAATTAAATGAGCTTTGCCGGGAACGGCAGGTAGGTATAGAGGAGTTGGCCGATCGGCTTGCCGGGCCGAGGTTTGGTAAGAACAAGGCGATTCAGGCTGTTAAGAACTGGCAAAAGGGTCTGTTCAAGCCCGAACCTCGTACTGATGATATTAGCCGTCTGGCGGCTGCTTTCTCTGTTGAGGTAAACGATTTAGCTAATTGGCGTTCGTCTTATCGCTATGCTCCGATTTCGGCACGCAAAGCCAGACTGGTTACACAGTTGATAGTTGGTCGAAGTGTTCAAGATGCGATGGACATTCTGAAGTTCACAAGAAAACGCGCTGCAGAGATGATCGACAAGGTTTTAAAAAGTGCCGTCGCGGATGCTGACGAGCAGCAGGCTGATGTTGATAATCTTTATGTGAGCTCGGCTCGCGTTGACGATGCGGGGGTCCGTATCGGAACAAAAAGATGGATTCCAAAAGACAGAGGCAGAGCGCATCCTATTCGCAAAAAGGCTTGTCATATACATGTAGTAGTAACACAAGTGTAAAACATAATACGAGATATGAGATTATGGGTCAGAAAGTATCGCCAATAGGTTTTAGAACAGGAGTAACGCTTGGCTGGCAGAGCACCTGGTTTGCTCCAAAGGCTAATTACGGTGATTTTCTTGTCGAGGACCAGAAAATTCGCCGGTATGTCGATAGGAGATTTAACCGTAGTATGCCCAAAGGTGCGGTGGCAAAGACAGAAATAATCCGGACGCGCAACGAGGTTAAAGTGACACTGCACAGTGCTCGGCCGGGCGTAGTGATTGGCCCGAGAGGTGGAGAAGTTGATAGGTTGCGAGAAGAGCTTGAAGACGTAACAGGTAGAAAGATAAGCGTTAACGTTATCGAGATAAAAGAGCCTGACCTTAATGCTACTTTAGTAGCTGAAGCGATTGCCGAGCAATTAAGTAAGCGAGCATCGTTCAGGCGTACGATGAAGCAGTATTGCGAATCGGCGATGAATGCTGGTGCCAAAGGAGTTAAGATTATCTGCTCGGGGCGATTGGCAGGTTCTGAAATGGCAAGAAAGGAAACGCAGAAGCTTGGTAGTATCCCATTACATACGTTGGATGCCAATGTCGATTACGCTGTAGCAACGTCAAGGACGACTTATGGGGCAATCGGTGTTAAAGCCTGGATTTATAAAGGCAAGTTCGGTGAAGAAATTGCCCCAAGTCACCATCGTCGTAGACGTCGCCCGCCAAAGCGTATTGGCCCGGCAATGAGGACTGGTGGCAAGACTAAAGCTGAGCCATTAAAAAACGACAGTAAAGCTGTCTCGCCTAATATAGCTGCTTCATCGACAGAGTCTAAAAGTCAGCCGGAGGATACAAAGACGAGTTGAGAACCAGTTGTTTCACGAAAGAGGTGTTTTTAAGTACAGTTTTTACAAGGATCCGAAAACATGGCAATGATGCCCAAAAGAGTCAAGTTCCGTAAGAGCCAACGCGGCCGAATGAAAGGCAATGCATCGAGAAGTAATTTTGTAGCGT
>CAZJIR010000098.1:0-8057 GCA_964546095.1 uncultured Pirellulales bacterium | reverse complement strand
TCTTTTTTATCAGTGCTACCCAGTCTTTTTCGGCTGTCTCTGGTGGGTTGCCGATGACTGCCGAACCAGGACCGGCTATTTCACCTATCGTGCCTGCTTGCAGTTTCCCGCCCGTACGCGGATTGTACCATTGTATGGTAAATGTTGCCTGGCTGTTACCCAGATTTAGACTCGTTGTCCCGCCATTCGGCAGATATATAGCGTAAATTTGCCCGGGTTTGGCAAAGCAATAGTCATTCTTACTTGAAGTTAATTCATCGTGCCCTTTCGTCTTAGTAAAAGGTAGATTTTGATGAAAGAACTCTAAAGCATATCGCGTCAGGTCCCAAATATGGTCTCTGCTGCGCCAATCCTCACAGTTCAGGTCATTGTGTGCGAATTTATACCCGAAGTACCATTCGACTCCTGCGCCACCAGCCATCAAATTTCCCCATAAATGTTTTGCCCGAACATCATCATGCTGGTAGTCATCCTTGTCGGGCATTACACCCGTATGGGCTGGGCCAATCTCATCAAGGCATACAAACCACTGTCGGCCTGCCGAGGCTGAACGCTCCACCCATTTAAGCGTCTGGCCATGCGTGTCATTGGTTTGCAGCGAAGGCCCATCGAAATATTCATATCCCAGCAGAGGACTGTAAACCTCATCGTACCTGCCCGGGAACGTATGGCAGACGATTGGATGGTCGTATGGGTCGATGTCTTTAATGTATTTGCAGAAGGCCTTGCGCTGCGCATCTGTATTTGTATTTTCTTCACCCAAATTCCAGACTAAGGCTAAGTGATGACCAAAACGTGCAATCAGTTCTCGATAATAGAGTTTACGTTGACGTCCGAGTTCACCTCCATCGAGGCCCTGGTCGTTTTCTTGTTCCTGAGTGATTATATGAAGCATTAAACCTAATTTGTCTATATGCGAAAAGACAATCTCCCACTGGTCGAGTTTGCTGCAATCGAAACGAAATTTTTCATTTGGATTTATCCAGGGCCAGACGTCTTTGCCGTCACCACCATCGATATTATATGGAATAAAATAAACGCTGTTCATACCCTTGCTGGCCAGATAGTTCAAAGCGCCGATTATGCCTTTTCCTTTGCCGTTCTTCCATGTTGGGTCACCCATGTGCCAATCCCGCACGTGTGGAGTGTAGTGATGTATGAATTTTTCGCCGGTCGCTTCACCTTCCCGATTAAGCTTGCCGGCATCGAAAGTCCCGTCGAAGTCGGCGTAAGCCAAAAAGTTTTCAGGACTGTCGGCCCCGCCTTTTAGAAAATAGTCACCCGTCTGGGCAAATTGCAGGTATCGTTTGCCCACATATTTCAACATCCCTTTAGCCCTGTGGTCTCTTCCGGTTTTATCCGATTTTGCTACATTGAAGTTGCCTTTAACGCCGTCGAATGCTGTAGATGAGCCGGGTTCATTACTAAGAGCAATATCATCCCCACTAAGGAACGATGCCGTATAGGACCACCTGCCTTCTTCATCAGGCACAAAATTCACACGCCATTTGTCACCTGCTGTCGCGCTGGTTTGTCCCGCATCGCCATCTCCGGCGTAATAACCCGGAATGATGTATTGTTTATTGCCTGTTGTAAAAGTGACATTAAGACGATAATCAAGAAATGGATTAGGCTCAGCTTGCTCACTGGTTTGAGGTCCTGTAAATGTCAACGTAACCTTATGCCATTTCTTCAGCTCACCACTAATGTCCACCACTTTTATGTCTTGGCAATACAAAACGGCGGGTAATGCTAAAAGAAAACAAATCGCCGGTAATATAATAACGTTATAGCGTTGCATGTTTCTGCTCCTCAATAGATGGCTAATTGAATTACTTCAAGATATGTTATAAGATGAATGTGGGGTTATGCAATAAATTCTTTAGACACAGCACGCGATACGCATATATGCGCACAAAAAAGGCCGAGCCAATTCATCCGAAGCACTATCGAGGGAGTTGATCCCGGCCTGTTAATGTTTTCTGCTCGTTTTCTCTATTTATTTTTGGTTTTTGAAGACATTGGGGTCAAAGAATGTATCATCCTTCTTTTCTGAATAATCAAAAAGAAAATCGCCGCGCTCACTGTTTCTTGGGTCACGAAACTGCATTTGGATGGGCAATTTACTTGCACGGAGTGCCCATATTCGCAACCCTTCCCCCGTGGTCTTACGCTTTGCTTCGAAAACAACAATCTCTTTTGATGCTGCAGTTTCCGCACTCTCAACAGAGACCATATCCAGGGCCTCTGAAGACAAAGCACTGACGAGGGTATCAAGAGAAAATCGTTTTTCAGAACCCAAAGTGCCTAATAAAATGGCTGTGACTCCATTGACGTTCATAGCTTCCTTCGTAGACTGGTCGAAGGCGATGATTTCTTTTTTCCCATTCGAAAAATCGGCAAAAATTACCTTGTTCTCTTCGCGCACTCTCGCACGTGAGTCCTCGGACTTCCATATCTCTATCTTTTTAGCTTCGGCCGATGTATCATTGCCTATGTAGATGGTTAAGTTGAAAAACGGCACCGACTCGAAACGCTCCGCAACATCTGCCCAGGCAATAGATGACCCATTAGTCCAGAACTGGTCTGCGCCGATAAACACAACAAGAATTATCACCGCCGCAGCGGCTAATTTTGTAATTGGACTTTTCATAATTATCTTCCTTATATTGAGCGGGCTTTTAGATGTCGATAAGCCTCGACCTGCCCGCGAGGTTAACATTTCAACGGCTTCAGAGTGATTCTTCTTCCACTCTTCGAAATCCGTCCTTGGTTTTTCCGGGCCGATTGTCTCGCTAAGCGCTTCGTCGAGCCAATTGTTGTTTTTAGGACGTTCCATAATCATCTCCCGTTAAACCGTTTCGTTTCAAATACTTTGCAATCTTACGTTTAGCCCGAATTAGCCGGCCGTTAACAGCCTGTATCGAAATATCCAGCACTGAAGCTATTTGCTCATAAGGCAGATTGTCATAGTACCGCAATACTATCAATTCCCTTTCGGTGGGACGTAGTTGCTGGACGGCACGCTGAATCAAACCTTTGCGATTTTCTTCGATATTAGCGCTTTCAACAGGTGGCCGAATATCTTTGGTAACGTCTCTGCCTTTAGACCTTAACATTTGTCTTGCGATATTTCTGCAAATGCCTGCCAGCCAGGCGGCGAACTTTTCTTTACTTTTCAATTTCCCAATCTTACGGCAGGCTGTCGCGAAGACTTCCTGTGCGGCATCTTCAGCAAGTTCCCTGTCATTAAGTATCGAGTAAGCCAGCGCGACCATTGTGCCGTGATAACACTCATAAAGAGCACCGAAGCTTTCCAAATGGCCGTTTTGGGCCGCTTCAACTAATTGTCTTTCTGAATTCGAATCCAAAACAAATCCACCAAATCACGTGATTTTGCTGATACCAGCTTCCGTTATTATAGTGTAATCCAAGACAGAAAATGTGCGCAAAAAATGCCCCTCCATTAAATAAATTAGAAAAATGCGTAGTCATCCTTACCGGAACGTAGTAAAGTGGAGGAGCCTGTCCTGAAGGCTCAAAATCCATTTCCAGTTTCGATAGGGCGGGAATTGCGCAGTCGTTGCTTTTATTTCTTGGCTCGTTCCAGTGCTTTTTCAAGTGCCCCGAATCCTTCGTTCCATTCATCAAGGCGTGTTATGTTCTTTTTCTTGGCTACTTTCATAAACTGCTCATATGTTGTTTTGATTGACGCAGGCAATGGCCAGTCGCTGCTGCTTGCTTCGGCACTTTCACGCATTTCATCCCAGCGCATCATAAAGGTATACATCACAGGTAGCTGCGCAACCTGAATGCGAAACAGCAGCTCAGGGTCGTCCCGAACCGCTGCTTCAGCGGCTGCCAGATGCGCCCAGCCCTTGCTAAGCGTCTCGAAGGAAAGGAATTGTGCAGTGTGCTGCGAAAAACAACCAAGCCAGTCATTGCTGTCTTCAACGGCATCGTGCGTAATCTCTAAGTAATTCTTTATATGAGGTCCGGCCGAGCCGTAATAGCCGTCTATAAACTCGTCAATTAATTTCTGACCTTCGCGCGTCGGGTCCCACAGCAGTTTGGCTAATACCCACGCTCTTAGTTCTGCCATTTCGGCTCCGTTGGTTGTATATGCGCCTTGCTCGAAAAGCCCTTTGACATTATGGTTCGTGAAGAACTTTACATTCGGTCCCAGCACACGCAGATTCGGGTGCGGCATAATATGATGCCTGAAATTTGTAGTATAGTCCCAGATGTAAAGCCGGTTGCATATCTTCGACCACCCGACAATATCATCACGAAACTTTTCATTTCGCTCATCGCTCAAAGGCCTACTGAACGAGCATTCGATACTGCACAGCCGGACAATCACATTATCTCTCGGCTTTGTAATTATTGGCGGCTTACGGGTATATTGATAAGCTAATGTGCTGATTGCTACATTTGGAAATTCCTCTTCAATATCAGCCGCGACAGAATTAACAAAACGCAGCATAAGTCCCGCGGGACTTCCTTCTTCTTTTTCAACGGCGGCGCATTTATTACACTGGCAGTTCCCCCGCCAGTCATTCTGCGAGACCGAGGCGATTGTGGCCGCCGGGTTTTCACGAAGACGGGCTTTGAGATTCTTAACCAGTTCTTTGCGCATCTCTTCGTTGGTCAGGCAAAGTTGAGCACGTTTGTGAGTACGCTTGCCGGTGATTTCGCTGAACCATTCGGGATGGTCTTTGAAGTATTTATCTGGCGGAATTAGATGATAAAACGTATGCACAAATCCCTCGTATGTATGTTTGCCACCGTGCTTTTCATCCAGTCGAGGGCGATTTCCATTGCACTTATTACGGGCCGCCCAATCGCCGTCGAATGCATCGAACCAGAATGGCTCACGATATTCTAAGATAGGCACATAACGGACGTCCATCTTGCTTACTTTTAACGTTTGCTTTTTAGGTATATTGCTTTCGGTCGAGCTCCACCACCGGCATCCGTGTTGTTCTTCGAGAAAAGTATAAACTGCATACAGAGTGCCTCTGGGGTAACCGCCAGCTAAAATAAGATTGTTCCCAGCTGTGCGAATGATAATGCCTTCAGCGCCCAATCCATCGGTCGAGAAATCAGCATCAGCTAACTTAGCGGCCTTGGGCCCGACAAGCAAGCAGGGCCTTTTACCTGCAATCTTATGTACTATTTCGAACTTTGCGCCGGTTATTTGCTTCAGGAACTCAGCCAACTCGTTGGCGGCGTGCCGCTCAGGTTCCGCAGCATCCTCGGCTATAACTATAACTGCCTTGGCTACGCCATTTTCAGCAATCGTTACAGTAGCATTGTTGGCTGCTTGTTTACATCCGACAATGAATAAAAGAACAACGAGTAATATGGAAATCCTGATTTGTTTTAACGTCATTTTGAGGTCTCCTTAAAAGCTGAAGAGGTTTATAATTTTACCTCCTGATTTTTTATTGCACCGCTAACAGGATAAGTCCCTTTCAACCGCCACCGGGAGCAGGGAATTCTTTTGCGGCATCGTCTAAAACCAGGACCCAGTCATTACCCTCTTTTTTTAATCCGGGAAGGTCGAAATTTCGTACGCCTTTATTTTCAAAAAATCCTAATAGCTCGGCTTTTCCGTTCCGCGGGTTATACCACCATGCCTTCACTTTTTCGCCGCTGATTTTACCTAACGATACGTCAACATTCCGCCCTGTATAGGTATAGATAAATGCATAACTTTCTCCGCGGGTAGCGATGACATAATCGTATTTTTCTCCGTTTTCACCGGCAATAATAAATGGGTCAAAAATTCTTTCGAAAAAGGGACGTGAAAGAATAAGCGCTTTAAGGTATCGCATCTGACCGGCCCCCGGCTCGTCGATGGCCTCGTACCAATAGTTCCGCACGCTGTAATCTCCTTCGCCGGAATTCGGTTTATGCATTTGCATCACGGCGTTATTGCCGTATGTATGCCCAAACGCCCCGGCGAACACCGACCAATAGGCGTATCTTCTAACGTCCCTGTCCTGCCAGTAAGGTTCGTTCGGGTCATGTAGTCCCTGCGGAATGTTCTCGTACGAAGGCTCGCCGTCAAGGGTCGGCTTCCGCGGAATTTTAGCATAATCTTCCAGTACGTATTTCCAGTTATCCTCTCCCTTCCATGTTGCTGCATCATCGGTCCGCCTTCTCTGGTCATATCTTCTATGGCCGGACTGGAACATATTAAAGTCCAGCCACTCTTCGTTATGAAACCACATAGAAGATTGCGTTCTGCCGAATGGATGAAAGCTCATAAGGTGGTTGGTATCTGCTTCGTGCAGTGCCGTTCCTAATGCCTGCCATATCTCCCTGTTATAATCTCCTCTGATATCACCGCCGTTTATCCAGATGATATTGTGTTTGTCCCTGTATCGTTCTGCCAGCCATTTCCCGTACTTTCGCGCGTTTTGGACTGTAAAATATCCCCTTTTCACATTGAGTCCCCATGTCGGTAGCATTGCCATGTAAATGCCCTTTTCCGCTGCTTTATCAATCACGAAATCGACATGGTCCCAATAGTCATATTCTGATTCGTCTTCCGGATTATTCCCCGGCGTGGTTAATGGCTGCGCGGGATTATCGTCCACGAGGGGCGCGTCCCTGTATGCGTTTCTCTCAGGCAACGAATGAAGCAATATTGCCTGGACAACGTTGAATCCTTTCCGCCTTCGGTTTTCGAGATATACTTCGACTTCTGCTCGATCCAGCTTTTTAAATAAAAGCCACGCGGTATCCCCCAGCCAGAAGAACGGCTTGCCGTTTTCATACTGAAGGAACCTGTTATTTTCTGACACAACCAGTCTTCCGTTGCCCCAGGGTTTCCGAACCTTCTTACTTTGATAGACATCGCAATGAATTGTTGATAGTGCAGCTAATAATAATAGATAGATTATGATTTTTTGTCTAAGCATAGCTCTTACTCCTTTTTAGAAACATAAGCTTCAACAATATTTATAATGATGATTAATCTCACGCTGCAACTCTTCGCATCTTATTATATGTAAAATTGCCGCACTATGCTATTAATCTGTAATATCTGACTAAATAAGGGGTGGTCTGCAAACCGTTTTTACTCTTTGGTATCCCGGCCTCGATAATTGCCCATGACTGGTTTGCCTTTGTTGCTTTCCGGAATAAGGTGGCCTCCAATAGTGAAAATCAGGCACAACAGGCACAAATTGAGCAATAAATTGCCGGTTGAGGTTGGGTTAAGAAAAAATTGTTTTTTTACAAAAAATACACTTGACAAAGCTTCACTTTTCGGCATTCTTATATAGTTGTTGTTTGATAAAAAGCGAGTGGTGAAATATTCTATCGAAAGGAGGCTAAAAATGAAATCAATGAAAAAGTACAAAGGCGCCCATGTTGTCTTGTTGTGTGTTGTGGTTGTTGTTGTCTTTAGTTATGTAAGTGGCGCAAATCCGAAATCTTCGAGTTATTCTCCGGTAGTGGTTTCCGAAGATTTTGAATCCGTTATGGCAAGAATGAAAGAGGCCAAGTCCGAAGTTATGAATCGCCATATGGATTTGCTGAACGAAAGGTACGACTTATCCGACAGGCCGGTCCCATGCGTTACAATGTCTCGTGGAAAACCGATTCAGGCAGGGGTGCGTGTGAGACTGCCCGAGGGAATGACCTGGCAGAAGCTCGGAGAAATGACGCCGGAGGAAATTCGCGAAAAGGATTTGTTCCCGAAAGGCTTTTTGCCGTTACCTCATCCGAATCACGATGAAGGTGGCATGGTGTTTCCCCAGTTCGTGATAGACGAAATAAAAAGGCAGGAAGCGCGGGACCTTACCCGTTTCGACCTTGATTTTGACCTGCCCGACCATTTTCTTCCGGAGTTTCCGGCGGCCATCTTTCTTACAACACGTCCCGACCTTGGAGATGTATCTCAGGGGAAGGTTGTAACAATCGACAATTATTACGAGCTTTTTAATGGAATCCTTAACCCGAAACAGCTTGAAGGTCTCCGTTTGCTCGTCACCCCGTTCCCGCAGCAGCAGTTTAATCAAACCGAGGACCGTCGCAGCGAG
>CAZJIR010000097.1:1075-8081 GCA_964546095.1 uncultured Pirellulales bacterium | reverse complement strand
CCTGCGTTCACCGTATATTTTCCATAATCACCCGCATCATGCCAGCCTCCTGTGCCGTCCCTCTTAGAATCTTTATTACCGATATAATCCTGATATGCATCGTTGAGATGGCAGGCGGCCTGCGAATAACGCTTGCCGTCATGCTCACCCTCGACTGCAACTCCACAACGCCACAGATAAAAACCTCTCATAACTGTGTAAAAAGCAAAGTCATAAGCTTTACCCCCAATTTCAAAGTCATAAGAACGCCCCACACCCGGCACATCCAGATAAAATTTGCCTTTTGCCTTCACTTCTGAGAAATCGGCTATCCACACATTCTGGTCTACATCATCCTGATGCAATGGACCTGTCGCCTTACCGGAATAAATCGTTTCGTTATTAGAGGCTTTTTTCACAGTGAAATCGGAACATTCCGCGATTATCGAAGCCTTCTTCGGCACACCCGGAGAAAAACCCAGAGAATTCAACCGTATATCCGAGTCCGCGCCAAATACTCCACTAATATTGGCTAATAGGAAGACAATAACAATTATCACACGAGTTTTCATATTCTCACCTGCCCTTTCTAAAAATTACAATTTAACTTACCCAAATAATTCTATCCTTTAATTAAGGCAAAGATACGCTCTAAAAAGATACATGGGATTTTATGGTAACACTCACCGCAGTTAGACCGTCACTTTCAGCTCTAACTTGTACTATGCCGCCTCGGTACTCTTTAGTCCGCAAAATCAACATCGCTTTCCCGTAAAAGAGCTTTCGGCTGTCCGCCTGAAACGGTTCGAGCGAAAGTGGATTGCCATTACCAACAGCCGCTATCTCAGCCGGCCCTTCAATTTTGAATCGAATCAAATTCTCTGCAAGAAGACAAAGTACACCCTTATTATCCAACGCTTCAACCAAAATGAAACATAAGTCCTCACCGGTAGCAGATAACTCCATCCGGTCGGGCGTCAGGCGAATCACTGCAGGCTCACCCGCCGTACGCATAACCGTTTGGCCAATTTCTTTACCATCCTTGTATGCAATCGCTTTCAACTCGCCGGGCTGATAAACAACGTCATTCCAGCGCAGCCGATATTTATAAGTCACATCATAATAAGGCGACTCCACTTTTTCAGGAAACACACCGAATTCCCTGATGCCTGCACGAGCATTTTCACGCATATCGGTAAACTCAATACGCAAATACCTCGCTTCTGCTTCCACATCATGGAACGCTCGTCTTGGGCCTCCCCACCTGGGCATCCTGCTTGTGCTCTTTGTCATAATAGTCCGCCATGTTGAACCACCATTAGAAGCTTTGACTTCATATCCGTAAAGCTTGGCCTCTCTCTCAAGCTCAACAATTAAATAACGTATCGACTGGACCCGTCCCAGGTCAATCTGCCACCACTGACCGGTACCGTCTGTAGCCGCACGCCAAAAAGTTGAGCTGTCATTATCATTAGCATTCGCGGCAATACAATTACTAGCAGATTCAACAGAACTGGCCATAGCAGTTTTACCCTTTGACATATTTTCCGCTTTCTTAGGCATCTCTCCTTTTACCCGACGTCCAAGGGATTTCCCATTCAGGAACAATTCAACCGAATCGCCATTGGTGTATACAAAAACAGGTACGTTTTTATCTATGCGCTCTGGCCAGTTCCAGTGAGGCAGAATATGCACGGTAGTCACCCCCGGCCGCCAATAACTTCGATACAGATAGAACCTGTCCTTGGGAATACCACATAAATCCACAATCCCAAAGTATGAGCTTCGCGCCTCCTGGGTAAAAGGCGTCGGCTCACCAAGATAATCAAAACCCGTCCACACGAATTCACCCGCCACAAAACTGTCATCTTCCATCAACTTAAACTCAGCATCCAGAATGTCCGACCATGCTGCTGCATTAAAGTCATAAGAATCAACCTGATTTTGATTCGAAAACTGTGTCTTAACGTTTGGCAGCGGCAGTTCGTAGAACCCACGAGTACTCAAAGTCGAAGCCGATTCACTGTAGATGATAGGCTTGCTCGGATAGCGCTCTCTATAACGGGCATATCTTCGTGCATAATTCCAGCCGGTAAAATCCAATGCATCAAGAATGGGTTCATCCACTGTACCGGGAATATGACAACCTAATCCCACAGGGCGTGTAGGGTCATACTTGCGAAAGAAATCGCTCATGAACTTCACACGTTCAGGTGATTTACCTTCTCTGTCATAAGGTTGGTTTCCGATTTCGTTACCAATCGACCAAACCACCACACAGGGATGATTTCGGTCGCGCATCGCTAAGTTACGAATCTGCTTTTCACCATATTCTTTTAACGGAGGCTCACCTTCGACCCGTCCTGCGGTTCTATCCCATTTATCAAAAGCCTCATCCCAAACTACAATTCCCATTTTGTCACATAATTCGAGAACTTCCGGCGCTGAAGGATTATGACTCGTGCGAAGGGCATTCACTCCTATCTCCCGCATGATTTCCAGTTGCCTTTCCATAGCCCGGTAATTGAACGCGGCCCCTAATGGCCCGAGGTCATGATGCAGATTCACGCCATAGAGCTGTACCCGCCTGCCATTGAGATGAAAACCATCGTTAGCGGTTAACTTAAACGTACGGATGCCGAAAGTGGCACTCTCAGTATCAACTACTTTATCACCCATACGAACGATTACTTTGGCTGCGTACAGCTTCGGACTTGTAACGTCCCACCGCTGTGGTTTTGACACCATTAACCATTGGTCCAGCTTACTTGAACCTCCGGCCGGCACTTGAACGCTTTTTTTACCCGACGCCACTGGATTATCGTCGGGGTCAAGCAGCACGACCTCAACGCTGATTTCTGATTCGGTATCAAAATGGTTTTCGATGGTAGAATCTACACTGACCCTTGCTTCTGTATCACTCACGTATGGTGTAGTTATAAACGTACCCCAGTGCGCCACATGCACCGGCTCGCAAACGGTCATTGTAACCTTGCGATAAATACCAGCGCCAGGATACCATCGTGTGCCATGCCGGCGCGTATCAACTCGAACCGCCATCACATTAGTTTCACCAAACTTCACGTGCTTTGTAGCATCCACACGGAAGGACATATACCCGTAATCCCATTCACCTGCTAATTGGCCGTTGATATACACCTTGGGAAATGCCATCACACCATCGAAATCAAAATATACTCGTCGACCGCTATCTCCCATATCGAGCTTAAACATTTTCCGATACCAGCCCTGCCCCCTCCAGGGCAGTTTCCCCGCATAACCATTTTCGTTGGGATTGAATGGCCCTGAAATAGCCCAATCGTGAGGTAAACGCACTTCTTCCCAACCCGAATCATCAAAGTCCGGCGCCTCGGCACCCTGTTGCTCTCCCTTGGCAAATTTCCAGTTGCGATTAAAGTTCACTACACTTCTGCCGACAGCGGTCATTGAGCTTACACCTTTCGCTCCAATCTTCACATCAGAATTGCATCCGAACATAAGTATCATTATCCCCGCCAAAATTGCTGCTGTTAGCACGCTTTTTCGATTTTTCATTATGTTCTCTCCTGTTCTCGTAAATATTGCCATTGGTTAACCCAACTCTTCTTTTAGGACACTGTAAAATTTATCTCTGGCCTGTCGTTCAATCCAAGGCATGTGCCCACATTTTTCCAGCAGGACAAATTTAAAGTCATTCAATATCGCAGACAGTGGCTTTTGTACTCCTTCAGCCGGATGGGGGTCATAGTCACCATGTATCGCAACCACAGGACAATCGATATTTTTTCCGAGTTCCAGAAGTCTCCCGCTCCTTCTCATCTCCGCCGCTTTCTTCCAGACATTTCTAAATATGTCAACATGATAATCGATTATTTCAGTTTTATATATAATTGGGTCGTACGCATCGGTTTTCGAACACAATTCCCCCAACCGAACAAATGCCGCTTTTCTATCTTCAGCCGCAGGATTATCCAAAATCTTAACAAGAGTTTCAATCTCTTTTCTTTCTTCCTCATTGAGGCGGCTCAACCTGGTCTGATGAATTCCCGTAGCATATTGTTCTTCATAGCTCCCGCTTCCAATTAGTATCAGTCTTTTTACGATTGAAGGATAACTGGCAGCTACTATAAAACTAAGCCACGCACCCCAGGAAAAACCAATCAAGGTAACGGGAAGCTCTGCCTCCTTTTCCAGAGCATTTTTTAATTCTTCGACCTGTCCTCTGATGGACACCGCTGTTTGAAACGGCTCCAAAACACCCCAGTCGGATGCGAGTTCACGCGCCACAGGAGCCATCTCTCCACCTGCACCTGGCCCACCATGAATGACAGCTATGCTAAATGGCGCCTTTCCATATTTTCTCAGGTTATTGATATGTGCTCTCCTTCTTGGGAACACATAAGGCTCGGTCCTCGAACTTAAAAACTTCCAACAAAATGAATTTACGTCACAATTTGCTAAACTTCGCCGGCTGATGCCTTAGCCTTATCTTCCTCAATTTTGAATATGACCTTCGCCAAAGGGTCGGGACATTGCCATTCATCAAGCATATCCAGAATACCTTCTTCCATCTTTACTGTTCATAATTGCCGCTGTGACAGGCTGCAGAATACTCCCAAGAGCAAAGATACATACGCTTTGGCCGGGAGGTATCTCCAGTGTTGCATTTCTTATATAAAAAGTATCACCTAACTTCGACCGGCCGCACTTACCTTCAACTTTCACACATGTAATCCTCAGGCCTTGGAACATTTATGAATCCCTTTCAATCGATATATTTCTGCCAACTTATTGCCTTATCCACCCAAAGTTCATCTTCGACGTAAGACCTTGCTTTCAAATGTATTACAAGCCGTTAATCAAGCTGAAAATACCTCTTCAGGCTCAGTCTGGACGTACCTGCATACCCGTAGTTTAAACATCCAGTTAGACTCCGTCCCCCTCGGCGGCATGCAAACACGAGATGCTGCTGAGATTGGCCTGTCCGAAGCTGTAACTCAAGGTATTATCACCGCCAATAAGGTAAGTTTCATGGGGCAAATTGTCAACTCTAAAATAACTGTGATATAGTTATGGAAAACCTTTAGAATTGCTCCTAAATGTTGATTTTCAAAACGCTTTTCAGAAACCACGTACACTATCCGCCTGTTTCTTATTTGATATACTTCCTGCACAGAGATACGATAAAAACAGGGGGAAAAATGGGCCGGGTTGGATTCGAACCAACGTAAGCTTACGCTAACGGGTTTACAGCCCGTCCCCTTTAGCCTCTCGGGCACCGACCCCTTTTACACTTACATATGTTCAGTTAATTAAAAGCAAGCATTAAAACAAGTCAACAGTCAATTGTCAATAAGTTTAATCCGAATCCAATTTCATCTGAAAATAGGTTTTAGCATTATTGAAGGAGATATCCTCGACCATTTTTCCAAGCATGTCCAAATCATTCGGCAAAAGTCCTGCTTCGACATCGCTGCCGAGGATATCGCATAGTATCCTGCGGAAATATTCATGCCGTGGATATGACAGGAAACTACGTGAATCCGTCAGCATACCCACGAATCGGCTTAGCAAGCCCATATTCGACAGTATGTTTATTTGCTCGGTCATACCGTCCTTTTGGTCGAGAAACCACCAAGCTGAGCCATATTGCAATTTGCCGGGTACTGAGCCGTCCTGGAAATTCCCAACCATAGTAGCAATCAAGGCATTGTCCTTCG
Source organism: uncultured Pirellulales bacterium (assembly GCA_964546095.1). Taxonomy (GTDB): domain Bacteria; phylum Planctomycetota; class Phycisphaerae; order Sedimentisphaerales; family Anaerobacaceae; genus NIOZ-UU13. Next base: position 2,382 of record CAZJIR010000097.1, on the reverse strand, counting down.
GATTGAGATTGTAGAGAATGGTTTTGGGCAGTTTGCCCTTAACATCCAGCCGGTCGAGAAACTTTGAAAGCGGCTCGGCTATCTCCAAATCACCCATAGAATCGTATCCTGTATCCGGCCCTAAGGTTTTGAACATCCGTGTACTGTTGTTTCTAAGCGCCCCTAAGTGGAGTTGCTGAACCCAGCCCGACTCGCAGTTCATCAGAGTAAATTCGAACATCATTGCTGATTTGAATTTGAGGCGCTCCGAGGCATCCAGGTCTTTTTTCGACCTTATCTTATTAAAGATTTTTTCGATTTCACTCTCGGTATAATCTTCAGCGTAAGCGGTCTCTAATCCCTGGTCGGAAAGCCTGCAGCCGTTTTCGTGGAAATAATCATGGCGTTTGCGGATCGCCTCGATATACGAGTCAAAGTCGCTTATTTGAATATCGGCAACCTCTTCAAGCTTATCAATCCAGTTGTTCAAAGATGCAATGTTCTCAACTGCCATTGCCTTATCCGGCCGAAAAGCTGCATGAACCCTAATTTCAAAACCTTCGGCTCGAATCTTTTTATGATGCTCCAATGAATCAAGAGGCCCTTCTGTTGTGCATACCAATTTGACGTTGGCTTTGCGCATTATATTACGAACACTGAACTCAGCCATCCTTAACATCTCACTACAGGTCTCGTAAATTTCCTTAGCTGTCCCGGGGCCAAGTAGTTTATCCTTTATGCCAAAGGGGTTTTTCAACTCCAGATGGATCCAGTGATACAGCGGATTTCGGAGGCAATATGGAACGGTTTGCGCCCATTTTTCGAACTTTTCATAATCATCTGCATCGCCGGTGATATATTTTTCCGCTATCCCGTTGGTTCTCATCGCCCGCCATTTGTAATGGTCGCCGTAAAGCCATGCTTGGGTAAGATTATCAAATCTATGGTCAGAGGCAATCTTCTCAGCCGACAGATGACAATGATAGTCATAGATAGGCATTTTCCTGGCATGCTCGTGAAAGAGAATTTTAGCAGTTTCGGTTTGTAAAAGAAAATCTTCCGTTAAAAATTGCTTGGCCATTTGTTCTCCTGGTTGTTATTTTAATGTTCCTGCTTGTTAATCACGCTGGTTCGTTTCAGTCATCCTGGCCGGACGGCTTCTTAATCTCAGGTTTTTTAAAGTTTGCCATTTTCTGCGCCCAGTCGGATATCTCGCTCTTGGTCTTCTTAAGACGTTGTGATTCTTGTTTTGGTTGTTTTTTTTCTTCTTCAATGACTTTACGCATCCATAATGCGTATGCTATCCATCCGATTATCAGGGCTGGTAT
>CAZJIR010000097.1:0-1065 GCA_964546095.1 uncultured Pirellulales bacterium | reverse complement strand
TCAGATTAAACTATTATCTTCCATAATTCTTGCAGATTTATCACTTCTTGCAATAATACCCAAATCCCCTCGAAAGGTCAATATTAAGTATAACAAACAGATTTTCGTGTCCCGTGAAGCTAATCGACATGGAACCAGAGAATATACTTATTTCAGCATATTAAGCTATAAATCGAGGCTAACATAGTCTGACACGAAAAAAGTATTTAAACCGACAATTTTTCAATCAAAGTTTGGCCTGCGAGAAACGCCATGGAACATGGGAGCTTGGATTGAGCATTTATGCTCGTATACCAACGGTGTGTAGTGGATAGTTATTATCCATTTGTAGGTGCGGAGGGCGCCGAAGGCGCGGGCCAAAAAGGTTTTCGCGCCTTCGGCCGCCTATTATAGGATATTCTTCGTATACAATGTTCCGTGTATGTTTGTTCGGGGAATTAAGCAAAGGAAAAAATACAAATTTACCTTAATAAACAGTAAATACGGTAAAAAATCCGATCAACAATGCGCCTCACTACATTATAGCAAAGGCCAGGTCAAGGAAAACGACCTGGCCTTTTATTTTTTCCAGGATTTCAAAGCTTGGAGAGTCAGCTACCCAAAATCTTTTTGAGGCCTCTGACGAGTCGGCCGATGCCCTCAGCAGCGGTTTCTTTCTGAAGCGCTCCATAGGCAACCCGCAGGTAGCATTTGTCCTCCACCCCGAAGGTCATCCCCGGGATAACAGCTACTTTGTGCTCCTCAATCAGCCGTCTTACAAGTCTCATCGGGTCCAGGTCTTTGTGTACTCGCAGCAGAAAATAGAACGCACCATCGGCACGAGGGACGGCTACTAAACCTTTGATGCTATTCAATTCCTTCAGGAATATCTCGCGGACTTCGATAATCATCTGTAACTGCTGGCGGCAGTAGTCGGCCCCAGCCTGCATCGCTCCGACCGCAGCCCACTGCGAGATTACCGGCGGACAAATTAAAATCGTGTCCTGAATCTTCCTGATGGGCATATATAGATGCTCCGGTATGACCATCCACCCGATGCGCCAGCTCGCAAAGCCGTAGGCCTTA
>CAZJIR010000096.1:7446-8124 GCA_964546095.1 uncultured Pirellulales bacterium | reverse complement strand
TGATTGAGCTTATTATGCGCCAGGGCAGAACTGTCCTTTTCTCCAGCCATATCCTTGCGGACGTCGAAAGAGTTTCCGACAGGATAGTAGTCATTGACAAGGGTGTATTAAGAGCCAACTGCTCCCTCGAACAGTTCCGCAAATCAATAAAAAAAGTAATAGTTAGCTTTCCCAGTTCCGTTCCCAAGCAGGTCAATATCGAAGGACTGCTCCACTACAGAACCAGCGAAAAACAACTTGAGCTGACGTTGGTCAGCACTGATGAATGCAAAATTGACCAATGGACCAAATCAATCGGGGCCGAAAGTTTTGACATTATACAAATGAATCTGGAAGACCAGTTCATCGAATTCACCGCCCCGGCTAAACGCAGAAGATTATTCCAATGGGAGGAAAGATAAAATGAAATTCTTAACACTGCTCGTCAAAGAACTTCGTGAATGTTTGCCATGGATATTGTTAATAGCGTTTGCATTTCTTGCGCTTGGAGGTTTTTTGCTGCGTGCATCTTCTTATTATGGCATCGATTATTGGCGTTACTCACATCTATCGCCGGGTTCTATCATAAGACCTTATAACTTTACTCGTTACCCGGCCATAAACGACGTGGGGCCCTGGTTGCTTCTTTCTTCTTCCATAATCGGTCTGGCCCTTGGTATTCGACATTTCTGGATTCCG
>CAZJIR010000096.1:0-7436 GCA_964546095.1 uncultured Pirellulales bacterium | reverse complement strand
GACAAAGCATTCTTGCCGCTAAGCTGATTGCTGCATCTATATCTATAGTATTTTCTCTGGGCTCTGTATGGATTATTCTATTCTACTATGCCAACCAGCCTCATATTTCAGCACTGCCGCTAACTTTGAGAGTTTTCATCATAGGCTGGCTATTTATAATCCTTGGAATTGTAATCTATCTGGGAACCGCCCTTTCAGCTCTGAGTACAGCCCGTTGGTATACAACAAAAATATTCGGTATTGCTTTTGCAGTACTTGTTGTTTTAGCAACTTGTATGCAATGGTCGCTTTTGAATGTTTTTATATTAATCGTTTTATGTGCCGCGGTTTTGTTGATACAAATATTTGATACATTCCTGAAAAGAGAATTTTAACTTCGGAGTCATAACATGAAACTCAAAAATATATACCAATACATCGCCAGATCTGTCACAATTATTACGACTGCCCTGATAGTTCTGGTTATTGTGTTAATAATTCAGGGTATCCTTTTCGAAACAGCGAGAACGTTTACTCACAAGAGACAGCAGCCCGATATAACAAAAACTGAAGCAGAACTCTCTCAGGAAGAAAAACGACTTAACATAATAAGAAACTCTGCAAAAGAATTTTTACCTGATGGAACAATTCATCACGTCAATAGACTTGAAAACAAACCGAGCCGAAGAGATGAACCTGAAATGCTGCAGATATATGATATTAACGACAATCTACTCTGGGAGGGGCTGGACAATAAAAACCCCTATGAATATCTGTCCTGGTCCAGTCGAATTAGTAGCCGCTATAATAGTTTTACACAGCAGCGATTAAAACAGATACAAATTATTACACCGGGTTTTTCACAAGATATCGAAATACTCGTTGGTTCAGATAATCAAACAGAGCAGATTTGGCGTTATCGTCCTGCTCAAGGACACTTTGTGGGTTACGACAACGAAGGCCAAGAAATTGGATACCTTGGCTCAACAGGATTTACTGACTCCGAATCAAACGTAAAATCACTTGGTGAATTCAAACTTTTTACTGCATGGATTCCAAAGGATTCTGATGTTCCCATATTTTTATGGCAAAGACAAAAATGTGTTTTTCAAATTGATTTTCAAAAACAACAGGTGGAATTGCTTCTTGAAAGCATCGACTCTGATATTACCCAGATGGAACTACATGCCTGGAGGGATTTAAAGCCAGATTCAGAAGATTATGTTAATCCAGAAAAATACCGGCCTTTACTACTTTGTAGAACAGCCGATGGAAAACATCATTTAATATTACGTAATCCTGAACAAAAACTAACTTTCAACGCTCCTGTTTCATCAGCTACAGCTACAAAACAGGGGATTTTTCTACGTCATAGAGGTAATGATATGGCTCCACCTGATAAGATTAGATATTCCCCTAATCTTTTTGGCAAATGGTACAAAGAGCGACTGGGAAAACCAAGGAACTTATGGACGGAGCTTTATAAGGTAGATAATCGAGGCAATCTTGAACTGCTTAATCGTTACGACTGGACAATAACACCCCTGCCACAAATTTTTGTTAAAGGAATGAAAACTGAACAGATAATCAGAAACTCTGTGGTTCAAGTTTCCCCTCCCTTGTATGATTATATCTTATATATCGTGTGCAGGAAGTTCTGGATGTATACAACTGAGTGGCGAAATAGTGACGAGTTTTTCCCCATTATGTTCTATATAATACAGGAAATGCATCCACAGCAAAAACTTACAAATCGGATATTAAGTCTCATTATGATGGCTTTCATGTTCTTTCATGGCTGGCCCAGAAGAACTACCTGGCCTAAATTTATCTTTTGGCTGTTTTTTGTTGGATTGTTCAATTTGGCCGGCCTGTTAACATACTTGGCTCTAAACCACACCTCGGTTATCAAATGCTCATCCTGTGGCAAACGCAGAGGAATAAAGCAGGTCGGCTGCGTGCGTTGTGGGGCTGAATTACAAGCTCCCAGGCAAGGAAAACTTGACCTGATACTAACTACCTAATCTTAAAGATGTTACAAAGAATCGGGTCAGAAGATTTGTCTTTCGAATGAGCATATTCGCTATATGTTCACACTACATCATAGCATTGAGTGCTTCTTAGCCCTCTTTCTTGAATGGTCCCATATAATCATGCTTATTAATTCTAAAATTACCATTTCTGAGGTTAATAAAGCACCAATAGAGTAAAATATCAACGTTGATGTTTATATTACACAACGTTTACGTAAACATTTCTCAATAAGGCCGTTATCAATCGCAGGAAATGTTAAGCAATTCCGGGGCGTTGATATTTTACAACGCAGGGTTCTAATCCCTATAAAGGCTGTTTTTCGGAAAGAACAACTAAAACTTATGCTCGATATAGAAGGCCCCTCTAATTGGCTGTTTTTGGGGGTAGAACCTCATTATCAGCTAAAAAAAGCCCATTCTGTGTTTGGGCACAGCTTTTGCTATATATTACAATACAGGGGGCTTCGGGGGTTCCCTATTAGTAGGGTGATTTGAAAAGAAGTGCACTTATGAGGAGAGCAGGGTAATGAATGAGTCAAACCTAGAAGACAAACTTAACGAACTAGTCAAGGAATTCGGAGAGACAGCTAACCCCCAACATAAAAAGCTGGCTAATCTTGCCAAACAAGCACAGGCAAATCGGAAGAAGCTTGAAAAAAGTATCAATAGTTTGCAGGAATCGCTGGATTACCTGCGGGTATGCATTAAATACCAAGTGTTCGATCTTGAAGCGACACGCCGAGAAAATACTTACCTCAGAAAATTGCTTGAGGAAAACGATAGATAAGGCGAAAAGCAAGAAGTATCGAAGATATAAAGCGTATCCAAAAATTAAGACTGAGTAACGAATCCAGTTTGTTTAGGGCCACATAATGGCCAAAACCAACTCACTGGACTACTTCTTTTTTTGTCAATTCGTACGGTACTTAAAAATAAATAAAGACAAATTCTGCTTTCTGCAAACCATAACTTTCATCGATAAATAAAAGAATTTATATATAGGCCGATTATTAATACTCCAACACACCTGGTCTATAACCATATCAAACTCAACTATTACTTTACCTTTTAATGCTTTTGTGTGATTTGTGTATTTTGCCGAAATTAACGATTTTTTAGCTTATTGATTTAACCATGCCGCATCTTTAGCTCGTATATGGTGAACAAAAAGGAACCTGAAGTTGAGTTATAATTGGTCTTCCGGCTTGTCCTTTTTTCATATAGAATGAATTGTGTGGGAAATTTTTTGATAGATATATAAAAGATTGCACTGGGAATGCGGCATGGTTTATAATAATCAATTGCATGTCAGACACTTGCTGTGGAGAGATATTGTGGTTCATGTGCTCGACGAGAGTGTAGGGTACATTTAAATTAATTACGTGAGTGGAAAAAATTACTGCATCAAGATGCCATGAGGTTCATATGGGCTATTTCGAACAGGTATAAAGTATGTAGGAATCTTAACGTTATCTGAACGGTTGTCTATTTTATGTAAGGAGACTTTTAATATAGGAGATTACGATGTGTTGTCGAAGACTGATTGTATTTGTGTGTGTGGTGCTGTTTGCTCAATCGAGCTATGGAGATGAATTGTTTTTTAAGAACGGTGACCATCTGACGGGCAAAATAAAACATCTTGTTGACGGGAAATTAGTATTTGAATCGGATGTTGCGGGTAAAATAACCATTGACATTGCAAAAATAAAGACTTTCAGCAGCGATTCACCTATTCAGTTAAATATGAAAGATGGAACTGTATTGAATCAGAAAGTATCGAGCTCGGACCCAAACCAGTTTGCCATCGAAGCGGGTGAGACCTTACAGGCCCAGGCCTTTAATCTTGAAGCTATCTCTTCCATTAATCCACCGGTCAAGCCTGAGCCGAAATGGACTGGAGATATAACAGCAGGATTTACTTCTACGCACGGCAATACGAAAACCGAAGGTACCACCGCCAGTGTCAAGCTTTCGAAGCGCACTGGAAAAGACCGCACCGTACTTAGTACGGATTATGCCAAGGCAGAACAGGAGGACCGGACTACAGGCAAAGATGAAATAATTGAAGATTGGTGGCGGACAAGGGCCAAGTATGATTACTTTTTCACAACGAAGCTATATGGTTTTTTGAACGGTCGGTACGAAAAGGACGCCATTGCCGAACTCGACAGGCGAATGATTGTCAGCGGCGGCGGTGGTTATCAATGGATAGAATCAGAAGATATGAACTTTTCAACTGAGGCCGGTCTGGCTTCGCTTTATGAAAAGTTTGATAACCAGACTAACAGCAACAGTGAGATATCTGCTCAGCTTGGCTATAACTTCGATAAAAAGCTGACCAAGAAAATAAAGTTCATACATGACCTTACTTACTATCCGAGCTTAGAGCAATTCTCTGACTACTTTCTGACATCCACGGCGGAAATTCGTGCCGACTTTACTGAGTCGATGTTTATGAGTTTCAAAGCCATTCTGGATTACGATGCGTCACCGGCTATTGGTTCCCATAAGACGGACACGAAGTATACTTTGGGCGTAGGTTATAGATTTTAGTCCGGGATTGTCTATGTAATGATGTTATGGACTCATTAGTTTTCCATTTGCATATCAGCATCCACGGTGTCTTGTTCGCCGGGCTTGAAAGGCAGTGGTTCGGCGAACTGGACGGCAATACGCCGCAAAAAACTGTTTACGTTTTCAACCCGACAAACGTGGGCTGAACGTGTGAAATTCTCCATATCAAAGGAATCGTCCGGTCCATAATGGGGGACACTAAAACGAGTGGTTATATCTTGACCCGGGTATGGACAACCATCGTTTGAGTGACAGGTAAAGGCGGCACCCCTGCTGGAAATATCCACCATTTGTCCCTGTGAAAGTGTGTCATTAAAATCCTCTGCAAACCAGACGGGCCAGTAGTAACGTAGTCTTTGCTCAGTTCTTCGATTTTGTTCCATTTTTCACCTCAGAATCCCCCAGATCCTATTGTTTCCATGTTCGCGAATCGACAGGTTCGTGGAGCGACTTTATTAGGGAACGCCGAAAAAAACGTAGTTCATCGGGCTGATAGGAACAGTTGTTGTGTTTTTGGTTTGGTATCGCGGGAAAGAGGTTAGAAACTTTTTTATAACTTTTTCGCCCTTTTGAGTGGATATTCCTATAATCAGTCTGTGAGTTGTCGGACGAATTTAGTGAACTCGCAGCCGCGGTGCTCGAAATTATCGAACATATCGTAGCTTGCGCAGGCGGGGCTTAATAAGACGATGTCACCACTATCTGCTAACCGATTCGCTGTTTGGACGGCCTTGAGAAGAGAATCGGCAAATTCATTCTGCGTTTGGTTTTGTGGGCAAGCTTTTATCGAATCAGCAATTTTTGAGGCGGTCTGGCCAATAAGGATAGCTGTTTTGGCTTTTTTGGCTATCTTTCGGCCAAGTTCATCAAAGGAGATGTTCTTATCATATCCACCTGCGATGATAATCACAGGCTCATCAAAGGCCTCAAGAGCGGCAATGGCACTTTGTGGTGTTGTAGCTTTTGAATCATTGTACCAGCAGACGCCGTTTATTTGTTCTACAAGCTCAAGGCGGTGAGATAAAGCCTTAAAATCAGGCAGGGACTTTTTAATCGATTCGTCATCTATACCGAAGTGCTTGGCTATTGTAACAGCTGCGGCGAGGTTTGAAAGATTAGCTCTGCCTGGTAGTGTGAAACTATCGCGAATCTCAGGACTTACATCATCGGCCGAAAACCTGATGCAAATCCTGCCTTTGTCTTTACTGAATCTTTCGAACCATTTAGTGGCAATATTGTCTTCGGTATTAAAGATAGAAACAGCAGGGGATTTATCGTTTAATTCCTGGAATTTGAAGATGTTTACCTTTGCAGCGCAATAATCTTCGAATTTTCTATAGCGGTCGAGATGGTTCGGGGTCAGGTTCGTTAGAAGAGCAATATTAGGGGCCTTTTGGATTTGTGCTAATTGCTCAAGCTGAAAACTTGACAGTTCCAGCACGACCAAATCATTGGCTTTAATTTGCTCCAGAGAAGTCAATAAAGGCTGATTGCCAATATTGCCGCTTAACCAGACCTGTTTGTTACCGGCATTTTTTAAAAGATGGGCGGTTAAGGCGGTTGTTGTGCTTTTGCCGTTAGCTCCTGTTATACCGATTTTCTGTGCTGGGCACAATTCGAAGAAAATGTTTATCTGGGACGTGATAAATCTGTTGTGTCGACGAGCTAATTCAAGAAACTCATTGTTACGAGGGACTGCGGGATTGGCCACTATAACATCAGCTTGCTTAAAATCAGCAGGGTCGTGTGAGCCAAGATGGAATTCTATATCAGAAAATTGTTCGAGCTGGTTTATAGAATGGCTTAACTGCTCCGCGGGAACTAAATCCGTTACGATTACTTTTGCACCGGCTCTTACAGCGAACTTTGCTACATCGACACCACCGCCGAAGCGGCCCAAGCCTATAACTAAAACTTTTTTACCGCTGAAGAATTCCTTGTTCATATTAAGGTCTGCATTGCGTTTGCTAAATCGACCTTTGCATCGATGACCGCCTGCTCGATACATCTTTTCCAGTCATCGCCGTACTGGTCTTTGTACTTCGGCTTTTCATAGGCGTAGATTATCGAACGTGATGCATTGATTAAAGCTCCAGTACCGTTGGTTTTGCAGAATCTCACACAGTCTGCAGCTTCGGCGCCCTGTGAGCCGTAGCCCGGGACGAGAAACCATATCTTGTCATACTTCTGCCGGAGAGCAGTTGTTACCTTTGGCGCTGTACCGCCCACTACCATTCCCACATTACTATAGCCCTGCGTACCGATACGCTCATCCTTGTTAGCTACCTGGTCGACGATTTCGGCGAGTTTTTCATACATTCTCTGGCCATCAGCATCGGCAAAATCCTGAATGGCGGCTGCGGAAGGATTACTGGTACGAACCAGTACAAAGAGGCCTTTGCCCTGTTTGCTTGCCATATCCGCGAAAGGCTCGATGCCATCTGTTCCCGTGTAGCCGTTGACAGTTATGGCATCGGGTGCAAGGTTGTCTTCGAGGCCTGCCAGTTCCGGGTTTTCGAGATGGGCTTCGGCATAAGCCTTTGCAGTATGGCCAATGTCGCCGCGTTTTACATCTCCGATTATTTCCAGGCCCAAATCATCGGCCTCGGAAATTAAAGCGTAGTATGACTCCAGGCCTTCCCAGAGATACTTTTCAAAAAATGCAATATTTATCTTCACGGCAGGAACCATAGGAGCGATTATTCGCATTGTTTGTGTGCAAAAATCGAAAATAGCATCAACTGCTGCAGCGGCATCAAACTCATCATTCATCTGGCGATGGGTTCTTATCGCTGAAGGCAGCCTGGTGTAAACAGGGTCCAGTCCAACAATCAAAGATGTTTTTTTCTT
>CAZJIR010000095.1:0-8171 GCA_964546095.1 uncultured Pirellulales bacterium | reverse complement strand
CATCGCCTATGGACTTGAAAAATACCCCGATATTCATTTGGAAGTACAGCCGGCCGAAGCTCTACCCTATGAAAACGAATCTTTCGATGCAGTACTTAGCTTCGACTTATTCGAGCATATAGCAAAAATAGACAGGCATGTAAGTGAAGTCTCTCGTGTTCTTCGAAGTGACGGTTATTATTTGTTCCAGACTCCCAACAAATACAGCAACGTGATTTTTGAAACACTGTATCATAAATCCCTAAAATGGCGCCGCGCGCATCCGTCATTGCATACGCCAAAGCAGTTAAAGCGGCGGCTCTCCGAACACGGATTTGAAATCCGATTCGTAAAAATGAACCCTGTCAACGAATTTACGCTGAACAAGTTAAGGAAAAAATTAGGGCCTTTAAGCAATATTTTTAAGCATATAAACTTTTGCAGGCTGCCTCTTTCACTGCAAACAAACTTATACGTAATTGCTCACAAAACGCCAAAAACATAAACAGGACTAAAGTCATCTTTATGAAAATATTGATGCTAAATTATGAGTTCCCACCAATTGGTGGCGGGGCGGCCAACGCCCATCAATGCCTGTTGGAACAATACGCCGACAATAGCGATTTGAAAGTCGACGTTTTAACTTCGGCTCCAAAGACCGGCTTCTTCGAAGAAGATTTTGCAGAAAATATCACTATTTACAAAGTCGGCATCCATAAGAAAGACCTGCATTTTTGGCGAAAAACAGAGATAATCGAATGGCTGATTAAAGCCGGATTCCACTATCGCAAACTATTGCGAGAGAACGATTATGATTTGGCTCATGCTTTTTCCGGCTTCCCTACGGGCTGGCTGTGTTACCGAACCGCTGATAAGCTACCATACATAATCTCGCTGCGTGGCTCGGACGTGCCGGGACAACACGCCAGACTAAAACTCGATTACAAAATCCTCGGCCCTGTATTTAAGGCAATTTGGAAAAACGCCGCCGCCCTCGTGACGCCCAGCGAGGGTTTGAAAAACCGTGCTCTGAAATTCCTGCCGTCGGTGTCCATTGACGTTATCCCAAACTGCGTGGAGCTGGAGCGATTCTGCCCTGCCGAAACCACCGAAAAATCGGAAACACTAAACCTTTTAACTGTCGGCCGACTGTCCGTTACCAAACGGGTGGAAATCCTGATAGAAGCCGTTCGGATTTTGCACAAGACCGGCTATAAAGTACATTTCATGATTGTCGGTGGCGGACAAATGCTGCAAAAACTTCAACAAATCGTAACAGATAATGACCTCGATAACATTATCGAAATAACAGGCAGAATAAACAACGAAGCCATGCCCCAAGTGTACCGTAAGAATGACATTCTTATAAGCGCCAGTATGCAGGAAGGAATGAGCAACGCAATGCTCGAAGCGCTCGGCTCAGGCCTGCCGATAATTACTACTCGCTGCGAGGGCGTGGACGAGCTGATAGCCGACAACGGAATTGTGGTAGAATCTGCAAAAGCTGAAGAAATTGCCGAAGCTATAAAAAAATTAGCCGACGACCGGCCGACCCGAAAACAAATGTCCCTCGCAGCAGGAAAGAAAGCCGGGCAGTTCACCTGGGACCGCTCCGCCGAGCAATACTTAAACTTATATCAAAGAATAAAATGAGCATAAAGGTCTTACATATAATCGACCACCTCGGCTATGGCGGCGCGCCAGTCGTCGTCAAAAATATAGTCGAAAAGCTCGACCGCGAGAATTTCGAGATTTTCGTCTGCGCATTGAGAACGAATCCCAAAGCCATACCAATCGAAACAAATCTCATCAGCCTAAAGTACCACAGGTATAATCCCTTTTCCTTCCTGACTATTGCCAGGCTCTGCAAGAAACACAAAATAGACATTATCCACGCCCATCTGCAAAAATCGATAATCAGCAGCCTGCTTGCCGGTTTTCTCTGCAACGCCAAAATCATAATTCACGAGCACGGGCCTATTTTCCGCCGCGGCACAGGCTGCATCTACAGGCTGCTCCTCAAACTATTGGCATCGAAAGCATCGGTCGCAATAGCCAACTCACAGGCAACAAAGTCCGCCTTACAAAAAACAACAAGGCTGGCCGAAGAGTCAATTTACATAGTCGGTAACTTCATCGACCTGTCCCGTTTCGACCGAACGCTCCACGACCGAAACAAAATCAGAAAAATGTTCGGAATCGCCGACAACGAAACTGTCGTTGGATTCGTGGGAAGGCTCGACCAATGCAAGGGAATCGATTTATTGATTCACGCCGCAGACATCGTATGCAAAAAAGACCCGCACTACCGTTTTATTATTGTAGGCGAAGGAACGCAAAAAAAGCCGCTCGAACAACTTGCCTTTCAATCAGGACTGGAAGAAAAGATTTTCTTTACCGGATTATGCAAAAACCCAGAGGAAATTATAACCACTTTCGATATCGCCGTAATCCCAAGCAGACGTGAAGCGTTCGGCATCACTGCCATCGAGTTTATGCAAATGAAAGTGCCCGTCATCGCCTCGCCTGTTGGAGGTCTGGTCGAATTAGTACAAGATAACAAAACCGGGATTTTATTAAAAAACCTTAGAGCGTACAGTATCGCTCAGGCCGTCACCGACCTCGCACAAGATGACTCTCTAAAGAAAAGTATCACAGAAAACGCTGAAATTTTCTCCCGCAAATTCGATGGCCAACAACAATTAAAACAAATAACGGAAATTTACAAAAAATTATGCCAATAAAAAAAGCTCACAATGGAATAAGCAGCCAATATGAACGTTTGCACAGTGAAATTTTCAACCCCATTGAGCAGGAACGATTAGGCAGAGCCCTGAGCATAGCAATAAATGAAGTGAATACAGATTCAGAATCTTTAACCGCCTTCGATTACGGATGCGGCTCAGGAAATCTTACCAGACACCTGATAGAAGTGGGCATCGAAACCATCTCAGCGGACGTTTCGGATAGTTTTCTGTCTTTGATTGAACGCAATTTTTCTCATACCGGCCTGTCAAAAGTCCTAAAGATTAACGGAACCAATTTATCAAATGTCAAAAACAGCCGATTCGATTTGGTGGCAACCTATTCGGTGCTGCATCACGTGCCTGATTATATGAAGATAGTAAAGGAATTGGCCAGAGTATTAAAGCCGGGCGGCGTGATTTATATCGACCATGAGGTTAACGAGTCATACTATAAAAGGCCTAAAGAATACATCGAGTTTTTGAAAAAAGCAAAACCGACAATAGATTTTAAGCGTTATCTTCGCTTATTATTCGATGTTAAAGGCTACAAACACATATTCAAAAGAATCACCGACCCCCGATACAAAAGAGAAGGTGACATCCACGTATGGCCGGACGACCACATAGAATGGGATAAGATTGAGCAGCTTTTGAGCACCGAGAGCTTTGAAATAATCCTCAAAGAAGATTATTTGCTTTACAAAAATTATTACAACGTCGATGTATATAACAAATATAAAAACAAATGCGCCGATGAAAGGCTGTTAATAGCAAGAAAGCAATGAATACCGTTTCATCGGAACCGACACACGTTTGCCAGTTGAGATATAAGGAATTATGGTATGGCAAATCAAAATAAAGAGCCTGACGCCTTTTTCGAGCATTACAGCCGGGCCGACAAATCTACAAAAATAGGTTCACAACTGGCCAGGGCCTTGTCCCGGAAAATCTTCGAACATGCACAGGTCGCCTCCGGCCACAGCATCCTGGAAATAGGCCCGGGCAGAGGCCTCTTTGCAGACATTTGTCTCAAAGAAGGCATCGAATACTCTGCCGTCGAACCGAACGAGCAAATGGCATCATCCCTCGAGCAAAAGGGAGCCAACGTTATTCGTGCATTAGTTCCTCCGCTACCCGCGCTGGAAAAACAATTCGATGCCGTGGTTATGGTCGCAGTTATGGAGCACATGAACAGCATGTCTGATGCTCTCCAGCTAACCCGGCAAATAAAAGATGTATTGAAACCGAAAGGAAAGTTCGTAATATGCTCACCGGATTATTTGAATTGGCGAAAACATTTCTTTAACTGCGATTTCTCACACAACTACGTCACCACCCGGCGCAGGCTCGGGCAGCTTTTACTCAACGCCGGATTCGAGAACATAAAAAGCTGCCATCTAAGCGGCCCCCTGACGGGATTCGCATGTTTTCTGGTTGCAGCCTTGGTTAGCCGCCTGCCTTTCGGAATGCTTAATGCATGGTTCCCGAATAATAAAGCCTTTTATAAACTCTACAAAATACAACTGACCTTTTTAAGAAAAGTTCTGATTCGTGGCACAAAATCCGGCTAACCCAAAAAAGGATATGACCGATCGCAGCAAACAAATTGCCAAACTCCTCATCAGGATTCTCATCACAACAACACTGTTGATATGGGTTTTCAGCCAGGTTGACTTTCAGCAGTTTCGGCAAACTATAAAAACAGCAAGGTGGCAATACCTGATTGCTGTCTGGATATTGACCGTAATACTCTTCTGGATTCGCTCAATGAAGATGCGGCTTATTCTGAAAAATCAGGATTGCAACGTTGCCGTAACTACGATTTTCGGCGCAACAGTAATAACTGCCCTTTACAGCATGGTTCTGCCGGGCGTACTGAGCACGGCGGTAAAATGGCACATCCTCAAAAAGGACACCGGAAAATCAAGCAATGTTCTTAGTAGTATGCTATACAATCAATTGGCCGTGACAGTCATCATGATGGTATTCGGGCTTACTGCGTTAATTATTACTAATCCCACATCAGTGTTAATGCCCGATACACACAATCGCTGGCTGTTACCCGCGGTTTGTGGATTATTACTAACGATTATAATAGTTATTTCCCTGCTGCTGTTGAACAGCCGAACTGGCGGTAAAATCATTAAAGGCGGCGGATTTCTGTTCTGGCCCTTGCCTGCAGCAATACGCCAAAAAGTTCTAAGCATATTCGACCGGACTGCAACCTTCCAAACCGCAGGAGCCGCATTTCATCTGAAGATTGCTTCAATTACAGTAATCGACACCCTCATCGGTGGCTCCGTCACCTACATCCTTGCTGCCCGGGCCGCAAACATAACCGCACCCATCGGAATATTCGTCTGGCTTTGTGCCGTGATATATGTCCTGGGAAGAGTACCGATTTCAGTGGCAAATCTTGGTGTAAGAGAAGTAACCCTGGTGGGAATGCTGGCGCTCTATGGCGCAGAAAAACCTCAGGCGCTGCTGATGTCAATGATACTATTCTCCGCACTAATCGTCATGGCTGTTATCGGCGCGGCATATCAATTGTATTGGGCTGTAACCACCAAAAAAACTACCCCCTGAACTCAATTACTACCTCTCATATTTAACGCATCGGAAACCTGTTACATAGTTGCTTTACTGTATCTCCGACTTCTTCAACAAGAGACTCGTCGAGCTCATACTCATCGGTCTCCTTTAGTTTTACCTCTTTCAATACCACATCAATCATCTCGGATATGTTTTCCATCTCAGCCGAACTCATCCCATTTTTCGTAACAATGGGCGTACCCAGCCTGATACCGCTGGTAACCGAGGCACTTTTATCGTCGTATGGCAGCGTGCTCCTGTCGACGACTATACCGCAGTCTTCAAGGCACTTCTGTGCTGTCCATCCGGTAAGACCCTGCCGCAGATTACTAATGTTAACAAGGAGCATATGATTGTCCGTCCCGCCTGTCAACACATCGAATCCCAAACCTGACAGTCCTTCGGCAAGCTTCTTTGCATTGGATATAATTTTGAACTGTCTTGCTTTGTACTCATCGGACAGAGCTTCTTTTAAGAAGACCGCTTTGGCCGCGACATTATTCAGATAAGGCGTCCCCTGCACGCCCGGAAATGTCGTCCTTTCGATATGCTCCCACAGGGTTATGTCTTCTCCTTCTATATTTATCTTCCGGCCGTAGTCTTTGCCCATCAATATCAGGCCGCCTCTGGGACCTCCCGACTTGTACGTACTTGTCGTTGTAAAATGAGCATAATCCACAGGAGATGGGTGAGCCCCTGCTATCACCAGACCGGCTATATGTGAGACGTCGGCTAAAAGATATGCCCCTGTGCTGTCCGCAATCTCCCTGAACTTCTTAAAGTCTATCGTCCTCGAATAAGCCGATGCGCCGCATATAATAAGTTTCGGCTTCACCTCACTTGCCTGCCTGCCGATAGCTTCGTAATCCAGAAGGAAGGTCTCCTTATCAACATAATAATCTTCTATATCAAAAAACTTACCGCTGAATGAAACCTTTGCCCCGTGCGAAAGATGTCCCCCCTGGCCCAGTCCCAGGCTCAATATCTTATCGCCTCTGTCTAACATTGCCGTCAGCACAATCTGATTTGCGCTCGTGCCGGAATGCGGCTGAACATTCGCGTATTGCGCTCCGAAGACCTCCCTGGCCCTTTCTGTGGCAAGTCTCTCCACATCGTCAACAACCTCACAGCCCCCATGATACCTCGCGCCGGGGAAACCATAGGCCGTCTTATTCTGAACGACCGAACCAAGGGCCCCTAAAACAGCTTTCGAGCATTGGTTCTCCGCGGCTAACAGTTGAAGTGTGCTTTGAAGTCTTTCGTACTCTTTTGTTATTAAATCATAAACCCGGCTGTCTTGTTCCTTCAAAGCATTGAATATAACTTTATGATACTTCTGCGAAGATACCTTCTCCAGCAACAAATCCAACATCTTCGAATCCTTTCTTTAACCGACAAAAAGAACAATCCATTTCTCTACCCGCTATACAAAATACCCACGACACAATATTAACATAGCAGTATATCACCATTATATCAAGCCCTCAGAAAAAGACCAACCTCAATCATAAATTTTAACATATCCGGCTTCAGACGGGACGGGATCAATCAAAATGTAGGGGCAATCCCACGTAGTTGCCCTCTCGTTGTCATTTCTGCCTAAGGCACGCCCAAGGCGGACCGAAATGGAGAAATCTGGATTCTGTACGAGATACGCTTCACGAGATACGAGATACGAATATCGCATTCCTCCCTCCGCCTCATACCAATTTTAATCACTTCTCCCCTATACGCTAAACCCTGTCCCCTACCGTAGTCGATTCTATGCTTTCTTTATGCTAATATCAAGAAAATCGTGCATGGAAAGGCAAGTCCAGTTCAATGCATAACGATCTGCGGCTCAGCGGCGCCGCGTGGATCGAAGCAGGGCACGTAGTCCGACTGCAGAAGTTGGTTAGACAGCTTCTTCGCATTCTGGTGCACATCCTTTGTGGCTTGCACGTCTATGACTGCAAACAGTAAACCCGCAACTTGGCATAGCTAGCTGCGAGTTCTATCCAAGACTTCTCCATGCTTTCTAAGGTTTCGTCAATGTAGCGAATCAGTGCTTCCTTAGAAACAGGTCTCTCTGAAACAGTTCTCTCTGCAGCCCTTTCAACTCGCCTAATAAGACCTATTCTTTTCGTCATAGGCAGCCAATACGAAGGTTTCTCGATTATCGTATCTCCAAAGAATTGCTCTACGCTGCTCGCAAACTCTCGAAGGGGGGCTACTCTTGTCTGTGCCCGAATTGCCCTTGCCATCTCCGTGACCTTTATGCGAACTGTCAGAAAATCTTTTCGTGATTTCTTCAGAGCCTCAACTAGGTCAGGATAGTGGCTCTTCGTTGCACGTCGAACCGAGCGCCGAGCTTGCTGGAAAAACCTAAAATACTCGTCCACCATGGGTTGGAATTCAGTAAATAGCGGCAGCGCGATATCGGAAAACAGCTCATGCTTCTTCCGTCTTCGGGCTCTCAGAATCTCGATGAATTTTTCTACGATAGCTAATGAAGTTTCGATAGAGCGCATCATACGTTTATTTTCCTATTAGCAGTCAGCAACACACGAGGCTCATACTACTCCGAGATTCGGCCTTAACTCGCGACGAACCATGTCCATCTAACATAATAATATACGAAATTCACCCACTCATTTGACGGACTTTTTACAAATCAATCTTGAAAATTCCCGCTGAAAAACTCGTTGCATATAATCCGCCTAAGGGTGGCACATCCGGCTGGAGTTTACCCGGCCTTCTTTGGACGGGACGGACTGATTCTATTATGCTCGTTATTTTTTATGTATCAAGAAAAATTATGAAAAAGCTATCGCGCAGCGATTCCTTAACTCAAAACTCAGCACTTAATTTATC
>CAZJIR010000094.1:0-8193 GCA_964546095.1 uncultured Pirellulales bacterium | reverse complement strand
CGAATAAAGTCTCGATATCTTCAACAGCCACCAAGCTTTTGTCAGTGTATGCAGCGGGATTATAAGCCAGTGTTGCCCAGCTAAACTCCAGCTGGCCGCCGCGCACAATCTCTATCGGCTCCAGAGCCGGACACAAAACCCCATCAACCAAGACCGAGACGGAAGAGGCTGGTAGTGCCAGTTGTGTTTGTGCAGATTGGAAAAAATCAATTCTGTTGGACATAGTTTTCCCTGAGTTCTGTTCCTCGAAACTCATCGAGAATCAAACAGCATTACATTCTAAAATATTGATTGCGTCAGGCATGGTCGTATCGGGCCGGATGCTAAGTCGTGCCAAAGAGCCGCTTTCCGTACCACCGGCATCCGCAGCCCTTACAGCAAATAAGTATTCGCCCACTTCGAGTGTGTCACTCTGGAAGCTGTAAAATTTTCGCCCAGTATAATCGATTGTCGACAGAAGATTTTGATAATCGATTTGCCCCGACCGATTATCAAAATAAATATTAAAACATACCGGCTGCGATTTTTGGTCAAGTGAACAATAAAACCAGACAAGCTTTACTTTATCGCCATCCACTCGCTCTAATTTCGAAATGAAGATATTATTAGGCTGCGGCGTCGCCAAGTCACCGTTTGAATTTACAGACACCTTCACCGCAGCAGCCAGGGTTCGCTCCTGATGTCCACAATTGTTGAACCGGCGAATAACATAAAATTGCGTCGAATTATTGCCGTGAGGAACGTAGCTGGGAGGCGAAAGTTCGTGAGCTTCTTTCTCAGCCACTACCAATATATTCAAAAAATCTATTTGCCCCATACTAACGCCGCGATAGAGCGCCGAGCAACCGGCAACACGAACCCAGAACCAGCCCAAATTCAGGACCGTACCCAGCCTAAAAGCATTAGCAGTCATCCCATTAAAAAGTGCTTCCCTGAGCCAGCTTCTTTCCGTGTAATAATCCGCAGAACCACCCATTTTATATCTTCCCAATTTTCATTGTTCTCTGTCAGCTTGGCGTCCTTGTGATATTCGATGCTTCATCAACGGGAATATGTGTCAAAAGAACCGTCTGCCCGTCGTTGTCGTAATATTGAATTTCTCCTGTTGATTTGTTCTGGACGGCTTTGTTGGCGAGCAATTTGTCGCCGGTCACTTCGCCCGTACCGGACCATACAATTTCACCGCCGCCCACAAGGTTGTCAACATCTGCAGGATTGGCACCGGCCTGCATAAATATCTGAACGGAATATCCGCCTGCGGAGATATTGACATCGAAGTCGCCCACATACCTGCCGCCGCTCTTGTCTGTAAGTGATATGTCGTAATCATCCGCAGTTCGCCCGCTCGTCCCCCAGGATTCAAAAGCCTGTCCTGCAGGATACCAGACTTCTCCTACACTATTACGAACAACCGCATATAGCATATTGCCGGACGTATAATCAACATGTATTTCGTTCGCCATCTTAATCCCCTATATCCAACAGGTCGGCCATAGATACAACATCAAGATTTCCTGCATCTCGTTTGGCCACCACGTTGTCAATATGCGTCTTCCAGTCAGCCCATGTAAACGATGTTCCTTCGTTCGCAGAATGCCAGCCTGTAACAATAATTGTCCCGGCATTTATTACCTTATTGACCTGGGATTCCGCAGTTGCTGTATCATCGAATGAATTGGTCCATTGTAGCGTCGGATCAAAGAAACCCACATCATGACAGGTTGTCGAAAGCCGTAATTGATCAAACCATCTGTTTCTATAAACGTTATTTAAACTATCCTCCCAATTAGTAGTTCCTCCCGGCAGAGCGAATATCCTCGCCCCATCTACGAAACCATTAGCACACATCCAGTCCGTCGCTTTTGTAATCTCTTCTATAAATTCAGCAGAAGTAAGATTATCTGTCTTTAAGGATTTATGGCTCCAACTATGATTGGCTATCAAATGACCGGCATTATTTATTTGATGAAGCTGTTCTAAAGTCAAATAACCGCTCGTGCCAATCTTCGAAGGAACAATAAAAAAAGTACCCCTAATCCCTTTTGCACTCAAATAAGCTGCGAATTTATAATCTTCATCAAAGCTGTCATCCAAAGCGATAGAATATTTGGGCTGAACTAAATGAGGAATGAACATTATTTTATCCCAGGTTACCGCCGGTGTATCATCGCTTCCTGTCGTATCAATCCGTACACGAATCTTTTCCACATGCTCCCAGCACGATGTATAAGTACCGGCTTCCATATCGCCCATCTTCGGTGCGACAATTCTTTCGTACCAGCCCGACCCGGTTATATACCCACTATCGACAAGAAGCAATATCTGATAATTTGAAAAGGCGCTGTCACTCACAAAAATGCGAATCGATGAAATATTCTCATAAGAAGAAGCACCGCTGCCTTCATGAATATAAAATCTCACATACACCAGAGTGTTGGATAAATCAGCCTCGGAAATTGTTTTGGTCGTGAAAGATGATGTCCCCCCGGACTGCTTCGTACATTTCATTGCCTGCGGAGTCGTTGCCGCTGAACATAAATAATTAACGGTATCTGCTGACTTCGTTACATTGTAGCCTGCATCCCATAATGAAATATTATCGAAAGGCTCTATAAGTTTCGGAATAAAATGTCTTCTTGGATATACTCCTTTGGCCCCGATTGAAGTCGCAAAAAAATCTTCATTAACTTCTTTTAATCCAACAGAGCCAGATATTGGTTTAATTGTGGAAATAAGCATATTTAAGCCTCCTCAGTCCATGTTCCGTTCTTGCCGATAGTCACCCAATCCCCGGCCGAATCGGCTATAAGACTAAGCGATGCACCGACCGTGTCGGCTGATTTATATTTGTCCACCGTTTGCCCGCTTTCATCTCGTATTGCTGCCGTGCCCGGATCAACGCGCAACTCATAAGCCGCCTGAACCGCAAAACCAAACACCGTCCCCGCAGGCGCTGAGGCAGGCAGTGTAAGTGTAACTATACCGGTGGCATCGAGATTACTGTGAACACTTTCGGATTCGGCTAACGTAAGCGTATCATCGCTCGTGTGCGCCTCGACGACCTTCTTCACGCCGCCGGCTCCGTACGGCACAACCACATTGTGACCTGTCCGGCAATCGGTTGTCAAATCAATGTCACCACCTGATGTGCTTACCACCGCTAATCTGACATGCGGCGTTGTCACCATATCGGGAAAGCTATCGTATTCGTCGATTACAAGAGAAGCCGATGAATCCAGATAGATATAAATATTTGCTTTGTCGTCGGCCAAAGTATTGCCCGACGAGCCTTCATAGCTTATTAGCTCCGTATCCAGCCAGAACTTGCCCGCCTTTACACCGATGTCCAGTCCGCCTTCGTCATAGACCCTCAGGTCGTTCGCACGCCTGGCGGCCAGCAACAGCCGATACAACAATTTCCGAAACTCCAGATAGTAAGGCGCCGTACCGGTCGCAATATACTCCACGCCGGTTTCGCCGTCGGCCTGTATGTTCAACAGCTCATTATCAGTCGGATATACTTCAGCCATATCATTCTCCCTGTTATTCTTTTATGAAACATTCAATACAATTTGATTTGCCTGTTTATCGAACGAAGAGACCACTACCTGTTCGGCGGGTTTCGCCGCCGGTACTACAGTGACCGGCCCGGTCTCACTAACGTCGCCTTCATTACCCGCCCCATCGATAATCTTAACACTGAATCTATACACGCCCGCCGCTAATGGCCGGCTGACCCACTCAATCACATCGGCATCAAGTCCAAACTGGCCGTGTCCGAAACTTCCTTTTCCAAAACCCACCGATGCCGCCGAATCATAACCAAAGTCACTCATACCGAACCTGCTCATGCCAAAGCCGGCTTTGTCCTGCCAAGCAGGCCAAATCCTTATCGGAGAATCGGTCAGCGGCTCATCGTAATCGACCTGGCCTGTTCCATTGTCAAAATAGATTTCCGCAGTCGCATCAATCGGCAAATTCTGGCTACGCAACAAAATTAATCTGACCCGTCCGCTGTCGGCCGGCCGCGAAACAAGCTCTTCACTGAAATCAATACTTACATACCCGGCCTCGACGGCAAAAACTTCTATCCGAACCGCCGATTCCAATGACGTGGGTATCGGAACCATCAATTGCCTTTGCCCGCTGTCAACAGTCGCTCCCGCATACCGGCCGTTGACATAGACCTGAAAAAACATATCGCTTAAATCCGCCTTCGCAGACCACTTCACAAGCGCAGCTCGCGGAGCTTCCACAGGCACACCATCCGCCCAGATACCCGCAGGCAATTCAAACGCCCTGACATTTTCAATCCCGCTGCTGATAAGCCCCATTTCCATATCTCTCTCTTATGCCCTGTCAAACCAACTGCGTATAGACAATTTCATAATCAACGACCACAGCACTGCCGCTCGTCCTCTGCGCGCTCACCTTGAAGGAATCCATACGAAGGTTCTTAAATGCTTCGCCTTCACCACTGATGAGAGTATGTGCATTGCCGTCCATACACGCCGATATCGCACTGACTTTATTACTCATCTGTGTTCGGCTCTGCGCCCGAAGCGTGCCGGTCTGCCTTATCTTTCTGCCGCGGCCACCCATATCGATACTGAGCACGCCGTTAAGTCCCGCGGCTGCTCTTTCGATTGTGTCCCGCCTGAAGCTTTCCGGCTTAATTTCCAGCCGCTGCTCATCGAATAAAATTTGCCCGTCTAAAGTAACGCTCATCTTTCTTCTCTTTATAAATTAATCACGTACCAGCTTCCCGGACGCCCCCACTTTGGTAACGTCAACCACACCTTCGGAGCCAACATCGATACTCAGCCGGCACCGTTCTCTCGCCTTTGTAAAAAGCTTCTGATAATGCAGGCTCTTCCTCCAGAAATGCTCGTCCTCCGAGCTGCCCGCCAGCATCGCATACGCGCTTGAGATAACGGCAAAGGTCGATGCCCTCCTCAAAACATCCGCATCCAGAATGTCTCCGGCATTAATGTCACTCGCCGGATTACCTGGGCCGATACCGAAGTATTCTGTCAACTGAAAGCCTGCCTCATTAGCCTGCGGCCCGAACGTGCTGATGCGATAGAATACGTCATCAGCCGGCGGCGGTGCTATGGCGGCCATTTCCGAATCCGGCCTGATTACCGAAACGCTCAACTGTGTCGCCGAATCCACGGACACTATCTCATACGCCCCATCCAAAGCGCCATCCTCGCTTCGCAAATAGATAACTCCATCGGCCGCGACCTGCGCACTTACAAAATCCGCGCTGCCTGCGGTGAATGTCGTTCCGCTAATCACACCGCCTGTCCCCGTCACCAATACCTGCTGCGGCGGATGTAATTCTCCGAACAGTATCGGCTCATATTTCAAAATGTCCGCATCATTTGAGAAACTGACCATTTCATTTAGCTCCCTTCTGGTCTATGGAAGGCGGGCCGGGTGCCCGGAGATTATTCCCGTTCGGGCGCCCCCACCCGGACGCACTGTTGTGCGTCCATTACGCCGGCTGCAATTTAGCTGGTGCTCAGCTCGCGAATAAGACCGTGTGCCGCTTCGTTTTTGAGCTCCACGGTATATTCTCCAATCAGCTCGCCGCATTCATAGTCACCCCCGCTCGCAAGCGGCTTGAAATGAAAACTTCGCCCCGCCAGAGGCAGAACGTTGATGCGAGATGAGTCCAGCAGAAGCACTGCATCCTGTGGCATCCAGCGCGTCATTACAATTCTGCAAACCCCGAAGTCACTCTCATAAATACTGACCATATCGGTGAAGGTGGTATCGTTGGCTCCGTACGTCCGGCTGCCGCCCGAAAAGGCATTTATCTTTCGCTTCTGAAAACCACCGACAACAATCAGGTCCACATTGCCGCTGCTGCTATCCCAAATCTGTCTGAGCACATAATTAATCTTGTCCTCATCCAGGTCCGCACCGGCCGGAAAGCCGCTGTCGCCGGTATGAAAAGCATTGGTTGACAAGTGCTGCATAATACCCCTCATCGACCTTCTCACCGAACCGCTGCCTTCGGGATTGCCCGCAGGCTGGCCGCCGTTGACAACCGTATTTTCCAAATCACGGAGCATCTCCCGCAACCGTTCCTGCTTTTGGTAGTCCATCTCATCAGCAAGACCCAGTTGGCTCGCGGCCATATCCGTCCCGCTGATTTCAACCGCGGCGGTAAATATCTGCGTATAATTGCCGCACCTGCTGCGGTTAGTAAATCTTGTACCGGGCTTGTCCGCGCCTTCCAGGGCGGCGTTGCCAAGGATATTTATCACCTGACTATCTGCCAGGTCCTCGGCTGATGTGCCTGCATAGCCGCGAACTACCGTCAGTGTGTCACCGTTAATATCCGTCACTAATATCAGCTCTTCGCTGCCTTCGACCTGAATCTGGTCGCCAATCCGGAACCTGCTACCGTGAGCAACTACAAAATCTGTGTCGGCGCTCGGGTCGGTATAAGTGCTGTCGTTGACAGCATCCTTATTCGGCAAAAGCTCATCCTCGAGCCACTCATGATTCGTGCTCGTCGCCTCTCTCATCGGTTCACCCAGAGCATCCAGCAAAGGCGTCTCGTAAGGCGAAATTATCCCAATCAAATCCGATACATCCTCTGCCAACTCTGGCAAAGTCGTACCCGCTGAATAAGTTGCTTTTCCTGTAAAAGCCATCTTTCAACTCTCCTTTATTTGTTTCTGTTAAACAACCGCAGGGTGGAACTTGCCCCTGTTAAACAACCGTAGGGTGGAGCTTGCCCCACCAATCCTGCTACAAATAATTTCTTCGCAGTTTCAAATACTCATGCAAATCCGTTCGGTTACCTGTCGTTGCTGCCTTTTTGGCCGCCCTTTCGATAGCTGTTTGGTTGTTAGTGATTCGCTCCTTAACCCCTGATGTCTTTTTGACAGTTGCACTGCCGCCATTACCAGCAAACAGATATTGCTTTTCCTTTTTCAACTGCTCGATTACGCCGTCCAAATCCGCTTCTGACTGTCCTTCCATTTTTGCTCTGGCAAGCATCACAGCCGTCTCTAAATCGACAGTTCCGACAGCGGCTAATTTCCTCGTCAGCTTCTGTTCGGCCTGAATGTCACCCAATTGTTCGGACATCTCTTTAACCTGCGATTTAGCCTCGGCCAATTGCCCGCTCAAAGCTTCTATCTTTTTCTCAGCACTCTGTGCCCTTTTGCGATAGCGGATTGACTCAGCCACCGGAACAAGCTTCATATTGTCACTGTCACCTGCACCTGTTATGTCTTCTGACAAAATATCCTGCGTCTCAATCGGACTCATAAAACCTCCTGACTAATTCTGACTTCTGTCTCCTGGCCTTTGAACTCTGATTTCTCATATCCCAATTCTCTGAGCACCTGCTCAGTCGGAACGCCAAGCTCTTTTTTAATCTGGGCCTCCTTTAGTTTCTCCAGAACATTTTCCGGCAGCGGGCTTGCAAAAACGACATCGACCTCTCTGTCGGCCTCGCTGGTCTTATAGACACCGGCCGTATCGAGCATCGCCAGGATCATCCCGCAGATTCTCTTAAGCCCGTCGCTGTAAGTGAACCTCTTGCGCTCGTTCTTTGAGAGCATTCCCATGAGTGTCAGCCGCAGAGCCACAGCGCTTGTAAGGTTGCCGAGCTTGTTTTTGAGAACCCCCGCCACTACCGGCGTCACTCCACTGGCCTTGTCCAGCGCTTCTCTGATTTCGGAAATATGCAGACCCTCGCTGGGCGTTGCCATGTCCCCGCCGAACTCTTCGATTGTCGCATCCGGGTTGTCGGTGTACCACATCCTGCCGGGCGAGATGGGTTTGTCCTCGAAGCTCTCTATCCCCTTGCCCAGATACATCTTGAAAGACTGAAACGTAATCCTGCTGGCCCTGTCACTAAGTCTGGTATTAAGCTCATCCTGCAGCGACATCAACGGCTCGACGTCACTCAATCCTTCATAGTAATAGGGCTGAGCAACGTTCTGAATATGCACTACCGGCAGAAAACCCCACGGCAATTTCGCCTGCCCGACAAGCTGCTTGTCTTCGTATCTCTGCCAACTGTCGGCGGAAGTAATCTCCGTAACTGCAACCACCTGCCGGCTCTTACTGCTTCGTTTGCCGCCTGCGAAGATTCTCGAAAGAAACGAGCTTTTCTTTCTCAGCGAGTTTTTCTTCTGGTAAAAATGCTGAACGTAATACTTG
>CAZJIR010000093.1:4804-8392 GCA_964546095.1 uncultured Pirellulales bacterium | reverse complement strand
TTTAACTGTCTCGATACCGACTTTATTCGCTATCCACTGGGCCCAGTTTGGCCAAGTCTTGATTTCTTCTTCCGTAGGTCCTGCTTTATGCGTATTTGCACTGAACGGCTCGACAGTATCCACGCCGTGACTAACGAAGTGCCGCCCGCAGGCCATTGCAACCCATGTGTCGCCGGCTGCTACCATATGTGTGCAGGCATGAAACGTAAAAATAAGCATTGCCAGCCAGCCTATAATCATCGGCCAGCCTGAAAAAGCTCCCCGTTTACTCGTACTTATCACCTGCCCGGGAGCTGTTGAATCACTCGTCTTTCGAGTGGATGATAAATTGCGTTTTTTGGTCCTTACCACGTTAGAAACCTTCGTCTTTCGTGCCATATTCTTAATCCCTCTGGTTTTTCTAACGGGGTTTACTGACTTAGCCATTCTTTTAGTCTGTCTAATCCTTTAGTAATCTGTTCAAGCGAACAGGCAAAACTCAAACGAACATTATCATCACAACCGAACGGCAAGCCCGGAACCAGAGCAACGTTAGCCTGTTCCAGAAGTGCTTTTGCAAAGTCCATACTGCCGTTAATTTTCGCACCATTAATATTTCGGCCATAATGGCTTGAAACATCAGGGAAACAATAAAAAGCACCGGTAGGCTCGAGGCATTTGACACCCTCTATACTGTTTAACTTCTCAGCCATATACTTGCCTCGGCGCTCGAATTCCACCCTCATATTTTCTATGGCCTGCTCGGCAGGTTCACCCAGTGCTTCAATCGCAGCATATTGACCAAAGGTTGCTGGATTTGAGGTCATATGAGATTGAAGGCGCCCCATAGCCTTTATCACTTCCAAAGGCCCTGCTGCATATCCCAGACGCCAGCCTGTCATAGAGAATGCCTTGCTTAAACCGTTGAGAGTTAAAGTCCTGTTATAAGCATCTTCGCTTAATGAAGCAAAGCTCACAAACACAGTATCGCCATAGATTAGCTTTTCATAGATTTCGTCCGAGAGCACCATTACCTCGGTTCCCTCAAGAACCCTTGCGATATCTTTTAGCTCTTGTGGCGTATAAGTGAAACCGCCCGGATTGCTTGGCGAATTAATAAACAGCATTGCGGTTTTTTCCGTGATGGCTTCTTCCAACTGCGACGGTGTAATTTTGAAACTGTTACTTATATCGGTTTGAATAATTTTAGCAACAGCACCGGCAAGCTTTATCGTCTCAGGATAAGTAACCCAGTACGGCGTAGGAAGGAGGACCTCATCGCCCGGGTCGAGCACCGCCTGCATCGCCTCGTAAACCGAGTGCTTGCCCCCGATATTTACTATGATTTGGTCCGGACTGTATTCGAGACCATTTTCCTTCTTGAGCTTGTTGGCGATGGCCGTTCGCAATTCAACTATCCCCGCCGCAGCTGTGTATTTGGTCTTACCTGCCTTCAGCGCCTCGATAGCTGCTTCCTTAATATAATCGGGCGTATCGAAATCCGGTTCTCCCGCACCAAAACCAACAACATCCACACCCCAAGCTTTGAGTTCTTTTGCCCGTGCGGTAACAGCTATAGTTGCCGATGGTGGCACCTCCTGGGCTCGCTTACTTACTTTCATTTCCTTTACACCTTTCTAATTTGAATCATGCTTATACAAAAACCACACTATTAAAAACAAAACAATAAAACCAGTCAAGAAAATACAATATATGCACGGGACGTTAATATCGAATTTATTGACATGACCTCACATAACTGCTAACCTACTTTCATGATTCGTGCTTTTAAAATTGAGGCCTTATCTGATTCCAGTCTTCTAAGACAAGAAGCGCAACATCCGTCCTCCGCCTTCTGCCTTCTGTGTTCTTTCTTGCTGTGTTTTTGCTTAATAGGCTGTAACGGCCCAGAAGAAAAACCGATATGGGAGAAAGTTAAAATCGGTGACCTGGCCCCCCGCCAGAGTAACGAACAGCGCCCAGCACGATTGCTGAAGACTATAAACTTCGACCTGCACATTCTTGAAATGCCAGCCGACAACATTGACAAACTGGATGATATTCGCAAAATACTATACACAAGGCCTTTGCGATATAACAGTCAGCACGCCTTCGGCGCCAATTCGTTTTCAGTCTGCTTCGGTCAGGTTCGAATATGGAATGAAATTTACAGTCTACTGCTTGCGGCCGGCAGCAAAAACATAGCGAAAACGTTACTAATGCTAACTGACGACCAGACCGAGGACATTACAATCGTTGGAATAAACAGCCTGAGAACTATCTTCTTCACGTCAATTTACGGCTCAAGAGAAGGAGCAAATGTGGGACCCGGCATCCTTGTCCTGCGAATAAAAACTCAAAAAGTCCCAAGCTCAAGAGGTGTAATCAACGTTACCACCTATCCGGTATTTTCACCTCCGACAAGAAAAAGAACAATCCCCCAATTAGAAGCCCGTGCAAAACGACGTGAATTTCCCTTCAGCGCCGCCGCCTTTGCCCTGAAAATGGGTCCGGGCGATTTTATCTTATTAGGACCGAAAGAACACAACAGCGACCAAACAACTTTAGGCGGCCTGTTCTTCAGCAATCCCCAAGGCAGCCTGTTCTTGAACGAAACTGAAGGTAAACCGCCTGAATATAAACCCGCCGTAAGAATATTCCTGCTCGTTTGCACCGGCATAAATGATTGACCGTAATATGTCCAAACCGACAGTGATACTATCCCAATGCAACGATTACGACCCTCCCATGATTGCCGAAGCTATAAAAAAACAATTTGAACTGCTCGGAGGCCTCGAAAAATTTGTGAAACCGGGTGACACCGTCTTGTTAAAACCGAATTTCATCGCTCCAAGGTCCCGCCGCCACGCAACCCAAACACACCCAACTGTAATAATCGAGAGCGCCCGGCTATTAAAGGATTTCGGCGCCAGACCTTTTGTTGGTGACTCACCCGCCTGGGGCAACGTATTTGCTTGTGTAAAAGCACTAAAGCTGGATGAACCACTCAAAAAACTATCCGTGCCAGTAAAACAACTCAATAAACCGATGTGGCATCGCATAGGAGCTAAAGAAACCAAAGTCGGCATAAGTTCGGTCGCACTCGACGCCGACATCATAATAAACCTGCCGAAGTTCAAATCTCATCAGCAATTGGTAGCGACATTTGCCGTTAAAAACATGTTCGGCTGTGTCTCCGGAAAACAAAAGGCCCTCTGGCACTTTACAAAAGGCGGAAATACCGACAATTTTTGCCAATTTCTTATCGATATATATCAGTTCTTAAATCCTGCCCTTACTATCATAGATGGTATTGAAGCAATGGACGGCCCCGGCCCAATTCGTGGCAGGACAAGGTCTCTTGGCTGGCTTATTGGAGGTACTAATCCAATCGCCTGTGAAACAATTTGCGCAAAACTAATTGGTATCGAGCTGCAAGACATACCTATTGTAAAAACAGCAAAGCAAACCGGCTTCGGATGTTCGGACCCCAATCAAATCGAAATCAAAGGCGATGATTTCCCCAAAAATATCTGTACAGATTTCGAATTACCCGTACTTATCCCAATTCGCTTCTCATTGCTCCACGTGTGCAAAAGCATCTGCAAA
>CAZJIR010000093.1:0-4794 GCA_964546095.1 uncultured Pirellulales bacterium | reverse complement strand
CAAACAAATATTATTACTTGCAAAATCCATCAAAAAATAATATAATGGTGTGGTCTTTTAAGCGAGGTCAGATTATGAGCAGCCACATATTATTTCAAATTTCATTTTTAAGTTTAATAGTTTTACAAGCCGAATTATTTGCTGCTGCGGGCGAAAATAATAAGTATGATTTAGACTTAAAGATTCGTTGTCCTGTAAAGCGAATTAAACAAGGCGATGAGATTCCAATTGTATTTACAATTACCAACAAAGACAAGCGTGCTTTTAAATATGAAACACGTGACCATGACCGTACTGGGCGGTTATTAGAGTACGAACTATATGCTTGGGGACAAGATGGTAAAGCCGTACCCGACCCCAGAGAAAACGTTCAGTATGGGCTTGCAGGTGGCTTAGGAGGTGGAACGGGAAAAATATTCACCGGCCGATCTTTCAGTAGAACGATTCCCTTAAATCTCTGGGCATTGATAAAAAATCCCGGCCGGTATACTGTAAAAGGGATTTATAGCTATGATGTTCACTTCCGTGACCCAAATACAACAGAGTATCATTCGAACCACATTAAAGTCGAATCAGAACCCATCGAAATTACCGTTAAGCGCCGCGGACATTGGTGGATGGGAAGACACATTAGAAAACTGTTGAGACAACTCAAATCGATCAAACCTTCAAAACCCATTGAAACTACTGTTAATCATCGTGGACGTTGGTGGATGGTAAAATACATCATACGTGAATTGAAATCGAACGAACATTTAAGTACCCAGGAAACAGCAAAACAAAGAAAGGCGATTATATCAAAATTGAACTATACTTGTGATGAAAGAATTGTGCCGACATTGATTGATTTGATGTACAATTCCCAACACCGTAATGATGCGTTTTGGGCGGCGGAAGGCTTTAGGTGTTACTTACCGAAAACTGCTGAGATAAAAAATAAATTGCTGAAAGCTGTACGTAAACATGGACTTATACCAAGTATGCTTGGAGTGCTGGAAGCATACGGTTGTGACGAACGAACATTCAAAGAAATTATCAGTAAATCACTTTATTCAAATAAAACGGATATCTTACGAGCTGCAGTGGGAGCTGCACATGATCATCCTGATGACGAGCATACAAATCGTCTGGTGGAACTGGCGACCGATGTCAACAGCCCGGTACGAATTCAGGCTATTTACGCGATTGCTTTCAACCGAACGGATGAAGGGGTTAAAGCGCTTAAGACCC
The DNA here is from genome assembly GCA_964546095.1 of uncultured Pirellulales bacterium. GTDB lineage: Bacteria > Planctomycetota > Phycisphaerae > Sedimentisphaerales > Anaerobacaceae > NIOZ-UU13. The sequence goes on along the minus strand of CAZJIR010000093.1, from coordinate 3,564 downwards.
TTTTAAAAGATAGCGACCAGGTAATTCGAAATGATACTGAGCGTGCTGTTAGACAAGCTTATCGGCGCCATTGGGTTTATCCCGAAATCGTGGACAAGGAATATACATCAGAACTGGTTTTGCTTCTGGCTAATGCCGAAGAACCAAGCTCTACAGACCCAACTCAAAGATTCCTTCTTATTGAAATTGCGCGAACTCGTACTAAGGAAGGAGTTGAAGCTATCAAAACCATTTTAGAAAATCCTCATCAGGATATCACCATTGCCCAAACTGATGAAGGGGTTAAGGCTATCCGGAACTTTTTAAGAAATTCTGATGAAGATACTCGTAAAATGACCGCTGATACAATTCGATTTATTTATAAAACTTATCCGGGCCGGCCTTTAAGGAACGATGATTTCCCGGATAAGTTCAGAGTAGCTACACAAGAACAAAAAAAGAAATTCCTGGAACGAATACGGAATTGGTAACCTTGGATATTCATAGTATATGGAGTAACTTTATAGATTACATCCACGAACTGGACATCGAGCAAATCAGGCAAGATGCAACTTTCGCTGAATAATCCGCCTCATCCCAAATCGACATTTGCGAGTAAATACTCCCCTTATCGGCAGTTATACAACATCTCCTCTGCTGACATTGACAGAAATCCTTGATTAGACTAATATCCTCCTTATGGAAACAAAAGAAGAACGAGCCACGAACCACGATTCACGAACAACGAGCAACGAACAACGAGCAACGATTAACATTTTAGGCATCGAGACCAGTTGTGACGAAACAGCCGCGGCTGTAGTTGCCGATGGGCGAATTGTAAAATCTTCTGTAGTCGCTTCACAAACTAAACTCCACGAAAAATATGGCGGCGTCGTCCCTGAAATCGCATCACGAGCACATATCGAAAAAATATATTCCGTCATCAAAGAGGCAATTGAACAGGCTAATATAGTCAAAGATGATATTGATGCAATTGCAGTTGCAAATCAACCTGGTCTTACCATTGCTCTGGTCGTTGGCGTTACGGCCGCCAAGACCCTCAGCTTCACCTGGGAAAAGCCCTTAATTGCAATAAATCACCTGCACGCCCATCTGCAATCGGCAATGCTGTCTGAAGAAAAAATACAATTGCCCGCTGTCGCCCTGATTGTATCGGGCGGACATACCTGCCTTTACGATTATCGTTCACCACTGGAACCTATACTATTGGGCTCCACAATTGACGATGCAGCCGGCGAAGCATTCGACAAGGTCGCGACAATCCTCAAACTCCCCTATCCCGGGGGGCCCAGTATTGAAAAGATGGCCGAAAACGGAAATCCGGAAGCAATAAAATTTCCCCGCTCGATGCTCGGACGGGACTCGCTGGATTTCTCCTTCAGCGGCATTAAAACAGCAGTATTGTATTATTGTCATGGCCAGAATATGAAAGGCGACGATAAAGTCGATTCGATGACCGAACAGCAGATTACAAATATCGCAGCCTCGTTTCAGGCCGCAGTAGTTGATGTCCTCGTAAAAAAAACAAAGCGAGCCGCCAAAAAAATCGGTGCTAAAACTGTTTTATTAGGTGGAGGCGTCGCCGCTAATAATAAATTGCGTACTGATTTACAAAAAATGTGCGACAACACCACCCCTCCGAGAAAACTATTCATTGCCCCAAAACAATATTGCACTGACAACGCAGTTATGGTAGCTTCTTTGGCGTATCATAAATACAAGGCCGGTATTTTCGCAGATTTAACTCTTGAACCGAAAGCGTCCGGCTAAAATGAATTGCAATTCACAAAAAACGAATAAAAGCAGGTGAAACATTCAGGCTGAACAATTAAAAGAACTATTAGAACAGGTCAAAAATGGACAGCTTGATATCGAACAGGCCGTCGAAAAACTTCGCCACCTGCCGTTCGAAGAGCTGGGTTTTGCGTGTATCGACCACCACCGTGAAATCCGCCGGGGCTTTCCTGAAGTTATCTTCTGCCCTGGCAAATCAACCGACCAGATTATCAAAATATTCGAAAGCCTCGCAGCAAAAAACAACAACGTATTAGCAACAAGAGCTGAGCCAGATGTCTTTGAAGCAATGGTCAAAATAAATAAATTCCCAAACGCTCGATATGAAAAATTAGCCAAAGCAATCGTCCTCGAACAAAAAGAGCTTACTCAATCTAAAACTGTCCTGCCGATAGTTACCGCTGGTACCGCTGATTTACCAGTTGCCAGCGAAGCGAAAGTTACCGCTGAGATTATGGGCCAGCGCACGGAGCTGATTTGTGATGTCGGAGTGGCCGGCCTGCACAGATTGTTCAAACACCTCCCGAAACTTCAGAATGCTAATATTGTTATTGTTATAGCCGGAATGGAGGGCGCTCTTGCAAGTGTCGTTGGAGGATTAGTAAGCTGTCCGGTAATCGCAGTGCCGACAAGTGTCGGCTATGGTTCCAGCTTCGAGGGGCTTTCAGCTCTTTTAACAATGTTAAACAGTTGCAGTGCAGGTGTAACTGTCGTCAATATCGATAATGGCTTCTCCGCAGCAGTTACCGCCACTTTGATAAATAAAAAAATAGAAGCAAATGACAAATAGAAAAATCGCAGAGAAAAAAGAATGCAGGTAATCGACACCATACCAAAATTAAAACCAAGGGCGGTCGATGCCCATAAGGGTGATTTCGGCAAGGTCTGTATCATCGCAGGCAGTCTGGGTATGAGCGGAGCCGCCGCTCTGGCCGGCCGAGCCGCCCTGCGGGCCGGCGCCGGCCTTGTGCGAGTGGCAACACCGAAAAGCATTTTACCGATAGTCGCCTCAATAGAGTCTTCCTTTACTACTATCGCCCTGCCCGAAGACAGTTCTGGTCGAATATCAGCAAAAGCAATCAACATCATCCTTGAAACCATTAGCGAAAACGATGTTTTAGCATTCGGCCCGGGCGTTGGTATCAGCGGCGCACTTCGTTCTATTCTCGAAACACTTCTCGAACAGGACCAGTTCCGTCTGATTATTGATGCTGACGGCCTGAATAATCTGGCCGGGATAAAAGACTGGCCTGCAAAGCTAAAAGCAAACTTGATTATCACACCTCATCCCGGCGAAATGAAAAGACTATGGTCAGGCCTATTCAGAGACCAACCCCCATCCGACCGCCAGCAACAAGCCATCCAATTAGCACATCAAACTAAAACCGTTGTGGCTCTCAAAGGCGCAGGAACCGTTGTTACCGACGGCGATAAAGTCTATATCAACAAAACCGGCAACCCCGGTATGGCAACAGCCGGCTCAGGCGATGTCTTAACAGGTGCTATAACTGCGCTTGCCGGCCAGGGCTTAAGCGACTTTGACGCCGCCGTTTTAGGCGTTTACATCCACGGCTTAGCCGGTGACATCGCAGCAGAAAAACTCGGCCAGGTCAGCCTGATAGCTACTGATATTATCCAGGCATTATGTGATGCCTTTATGAGATGTTAAGCTTCTCGGTCTGCAATTTATTTTATTGCGACTGGTGACAAAGTAATTATAATGATAACACATTTAAGAAGTTCGAAGTAAAGGGATGAGTTAGAGCGATA
>CAZJIR010000092.1:1980-8512 GCA_964546095.1 uncultured Pirellulales bacterium | reverse complement strand
TAGAGGCAAAAGATATAGGCACAAATTTAACACAGGCGGCAAAGACAGAACAAATAAAGAAAAGATATCTACCAAGTCTTGATAATTTCATTCTAACAGACTACATAGAATTTCGCTGGTATGTAAACGGAGAAAAGCAATTAACCGCAAGATTGGCAGAGGAATTAGCGGGAAAATTCAGAGCGAGCACAAATGGCGAAGAGAAGGTACATGAACTGTTCAGGTCTTTTTTAGACCAGAAGCCTGAAAAGATTAAAATCGCAAGAGAATTAGCTACGAAAATGGCGCATAAAGCTCGAATGATGCTGGATATTATTATAAAAACATTCCAGCAGGAGGAACAATCGGGAACATTGCACGGCCAGTTCGATGCTTTCAAAGAAGTTTTACTTCATGATTTAACGGAAGATCAGTTTGCGGATATGTACGCTCAGACTATCTGTTATGGATTGTTCAGCGCACGATGCCATATTGAAGATATGACAATATTCGGCAAGGACAAGTATGCTGCATTTCACGGTATGGATGAAAAAGCCAGAGAATTAACAAGAGAACATGCCGCCTATTTGTTGCCTAAGACAAATCCGTTTTTCCATGACATCTTCGGTGATATCGCAGGTCATAAATTAGACGATAGAATCGTCTGGCTCGTGCATGACTTGGTAGAATTGCTAAAACAGGCGGATATGGGGGTGATACTGCGCGACTTTGCAAGAAGTAAAAAACGTAAAGACCCAGTTGTTCATTTCTACGAGACATTTCTTGGCGAATATGATCCAAAACTGAAAAAGAAAAGAGGAATTTACTACACTCCAGATGAAGTAGTAAGCTACATTACATTATACGCAGCGTGGATTATTTACTTAAGACTAAATTTGGCTTGAAACGTGGACTAGCCGACGAGTCTAAAATAAAAGGTAAAGATTTGCATAAATTGCTTATCCTCGATCCAGCAGTTGGGACGGGGACATTTCTGTTTGAAGTGATTGACCAGATATATGAAAGATTCAAACAACAAAAGGGGATGTGGTCGGGATATGTAAAAGAACATTTATTGCCGAGGATATTTGGTTTTGAGCTTATGATGGCACCTTACGCTGTTGCGCACATGAAATTAGGACTGCAACTGGCAGAGACCGGCTACGATTTTACAAGTGATGAGAGGTTGGGGATATATCTTACAAATACCCTGGAGGAAGCAGAAGAAACTACACGAAATCTTTTTGCCCAGTATCTAAGTAAAGAGGCGACGGAAGCAAATAAGGTAAAAAGAGATTTGCCAATTATGATAGTAACTGGAAATCCGCCGTATGCTGGGATTTCAGCAAATCAGGGAGAGTGGATAAATAGACTGTTAGCTCCATACAGAGAAGTAGATGGGGTACCTCTTGGAGAGAAAAAGATTTGGTTGAAGAATGATTATGTCAAGTTTATTAGGTTTGGACAGTGGCGCATAGAACAGACGGGACAGGGAATTTTGGCTTTCATAACAGATCATAGTTATCTTGACAGTCCTACTTTCCGAGGGATGCGGAGAAATCTGATGAATACCTTCAACGAAATTTACCTGCTAAATCTGCACGGAAACGCGAAGAGGAAGGAAACTGCACCAAATGGAGGGAAAGATGAAAACGTATTTGATATTCTTCAAGGAACTGTTATTGGTATTTTCATTAGGAGTGACGATAAGAATAATAGTAGGATATTTTATATGGATTTATGGGGCAGGCGAAGATCAAAGTATGAGTTTCTTGCAGAGAGCAGCGTACAGGAAATTGAATGGAAACAGATAGAGCCGAAGAAGCCATTCTATGAATTTGTTCCTGTGGACACAGGTCGTAAGAAGGAATATGAGAAGGACCATAAAGTTACTGATGTATTTCTCATAGGCAGTAATGGGATACAGACTTCGCGTGACAGGCTCGTGGTGGGGATAAACAAAGAAGAACTCAGAGAGCGATTTGCCAGAATCTGTGATGAGAGTACCGATGATGGGGAACTAAAAAGGGCATTAAAAATTGAAGACCGGTCATTCTGGAAATTTTCGGATGTCCGAAAGATACTTTTGCAGGAAGAAAATTGGGTTGAAAATATATGCAGATATGTATATCGTCCTTTTGACCACGAGTGGCTTTTCGCGTCAAAGTACTTTGTGCATCGGCTCCGTTATGATGTGATGCGTCATCTATCGAGAAATAACGTGGGGCTTTGTATCGGGCGAGCTGGATTAGTTTCGAGCGCAGGTTGGGATTTAGTCTTTTGTGTAGGAGAAATGTGCGACCACAATATATTTTATCGGGGGAGCAGCTTTAATATGCCGTTGTATTTGTATCCCAGCGACGGACAAGAAGATATGGATTATGAGGATTGGCCGAGAGGTAAAGATAATCGTGTGCCGAATTTAAGACGTGAATTCGTTGAAGAATTTTCGGAAAAAGTTGCATTAGAGTTTGTGTCAGATGGTTTTGGTGATTTGAAAAAGACATTTGGGCCGGAGGATATGTTTCATTATATTTATGCGGTTTTTCACTCGCACGAATATCGCAGGCGATACGCGGAATTTTTGAAAATAGATTTTCCAAGAGTTCCGTTGCCAAAAAGTAAATCACTCTTTCGTAAACTGTGCGGTATCGGAGAGGAGCTGGTCAAATTACATCTTATGGAAGCGTCGATTCTGGATGATGATAAAAAACGGCCTGAATTTCCTGTGGAAGGCAACAGTGTAGTAGATAAGGGTTATCCTAAATGTGTTGTGCATGCAGACAAACCGCAAAAAGGAAGAGTTTATATAAACAAGGACCAATACTTCGAGGGTGTAACACCTGATGTATGGGAGTTTCATATTGGAGGTTATCAGGTTTGCGAAAAGTGGCTGAAAGACAGACGACAGAGAAATCTTTCCTATGAAGATATAAGCCATTACGAGAAGATAGTAGTAGCGCTTGGTGAAACAATCCGATTAATGAAGAACATCGACGAAGTAATCAACTCCCACTCCGGCTGGCCAATAGGATAGGCCTTTCGATTTATTATTTACGATTGAAGAAATTAGGGCAACCACATGGGATTGCCGCTCCCCGCTTCCGCTACGGGACAAGCTGCGCGGGAATGACAACCCCCTGTGGTACAGGGGGCTAACAATTTGGTTCGACCCCGGCAAACGACGCCGGAAAGATACCGCAGGAATCATTCAAAAACAGGTAATCACGTGAACAACTAATTATTTAATTGTTTATAATGATATTTTACGCTTCAAATCTTATCTCACCACCGACGATTGTTTTTTCGACTTTGCCTTTTACTTTCCAGCCGTGATATGGGCAATTTCTGCTCTTAGAAAGAAATGTATTCGCATCAATCTCATACTCGGTGTTTGGGTCAATAATAGTAACATAGCCTGTTTGCCTATCCCAAGTGTGCCCTTGTCAACTCCTATTATCTTAGCCGGCTTTTCAGCCATCAAACGAATCAGGCCGGGCCAATCCACAACACCCGGCTCAATAAGAGCTTTAACATAAAGACCCAGAGCACATTCCAGAGATGCTATGCCGAAAGGAGCAGTTAAAAATTCCAGTTCTTTTTCACTTTGCAGATGCGGAGCATGGTCGGTTGCCAGCGCATCAACTAATCCATCGGCAATAGCCTGCTTCAAAGCCTCAATATCTTTGTCCGTTCGTAAAGGCGGGTTTACCTTGTAGTTAGTATCGTATTCGGCACAGCACTCCTCCGTTAAAAGCAAATGATGCGGCGATACCTCACAGGTAATCGGTAGCGATTCTTTCTTCGCACCCCTTATTAGTTCTATCGCCCCGGCTGTTGATATGTGCTGTGCGTGATAACGGACCCTCGCTTTTTTGATAAGCTGAATATCCCGCCAAAGCATCGCCTCTTCAGCTAACGGGTCTAATCCGGGCAAACCTAATATAGTCGAATAATAACCGGAATTCATAACTCCATTACCGGCAATACTATCATCCTGACAATGCTGAGCTATAACCACATCAAACATAGCCGCATACTTCAAGGCCCTCAACATAACAGATGGGTCCTGCACGCCTCTGCCGTCATCGGTAAAACCCACGGCCCCTGCTTCAGCCATAAATCCCATCTCTGCAAGCTCAATGCCTTGCAATCCTTTCGTGATAGCTCCCATTGTGTAAACATGAGTTTTTCTGGCTTTTCTGGCTTTTCGATGGATATACTCAACATCAGTCTCACTTTCTATAACAGGATTGGTATTCGGCATACAAACAACCGAGGTAAAACCGGCCGCAACCGCCGCCGCCGAGCCGCTCGCTATTGTCTCTTCCTCCTCGTCACCCGGCTCACGAAAATGAACATGGATATCAATTAGACCCGGCACAACCAATTTGCCGGCCGCATCGATAATAGCCTGAGTAGATTTTTCAACCTTGCCCACCGCTGATATTTTTCCATCAGCGACAAGAACATCACACACTTCATCGATACCGTTTGCAGGGTCTATTACTCGTCCATTTTGTATCAACAATTCAGAGCTCATAACTCGCCATAAAAATAATCAATTACCTATATTAAAGAACAAAACCTGATGAAATCATACGTATTCCGCCGCCGCCTGATTGACCAGGAACAACACAGCCATTCTCACAGCCAGACCGTTTGTTACCTGCTCTAAGATAACACTATTGCGACCGTCAGCCACTTCACTTTCCATTTCCAATCCTCTGTTAATCGGCCCCGGATGCATAACCAGAATATCAGGTTTGGCCCTTTTCATACGCTCAACAGTCAGACCAAAATAATGCGAGTACTCACGTATCGAAGGAAAAGGATTTCCGCCAAGTCGTTCAAACTGAATCCGAAGCATATTTATTACATCAACCTTCTCGATAACCTCATCAAGGCTATAGCTGACCTTAACCGGTAATCTGTCTACCTGCGCCGGCATTAGTGTCGGTGGACCAACGAATATCACTTCGGCGCCGAGTTTTGTCATCGCCCACATATCACTACGCGCAACACGCGAGTGCGCTAAATCACCAACAATCGCTATCTTTAAGCCTTCAAGCGTATCTTTTATTTTGCGGATTGTATAAACATCCAGAAGGCCCTGTGTCGGATGTTCACAGAATCCATCGCCGGCATTTACCACGCAGGCGTTAATATTCCTGCTGAGGAATTTAGACGCACCACCGGCACTATGCCGAATCACAACAATATCAATACCCATCGCTTCCAGATTCCTGGCTGTATCCAAAAGCGTCTCGCCTTTACTGACGGAACTGTCTTTCTTGGTAAATTCAATAATATCGGCGCTTAATCGGTTCGCAGCTAAAGCAAAGCTGTTTCGTGTTCGGGTACTGTCCTCGAAAAACAAATTCACGACAACTTTACCACGCAAAGGGGGAGCTTTCTTAACCGAACGAGTGCTTATCTGCTCAAAACCTGTTGCCGTATCAAGAATATACGTAATCTCTTCCGCACTAAGTTCTCGCAGTCCAAGTAAATGTTTACGTTGCCACTTGAATTGTTTGCCTTTTCTTTTTAATGCCATAGTTATTTCACTATACGATTACCTATTCGATAACGACCTCGTCTTTTCCGTCCGACTCAACAAGATTAACCTGGACATTTTGACTTGGCGAAGCATCCGATTTGTAACCGGCGTAATCAGCTTGTATCGGCAGCTCCCTGCCGAGACGGTCGACAAGGACCGCCAACTTTATCGCTTTCGGCCTACCTAAATCTATAAGAGCATCCATCGCTGAGCGCGCCGACCGGCCGGTATATAGAACATCATCTACTAAGATGATAATTTTATCATTTACGTCAAAGCCTATTTCCGTTGTACGCACCACCGGCTGAGCAGTACCTTGTGGCGAGTTCAAATCATCACGATAAAGCGTAATATCAAGAGTCCCACAAGGAACATCTTTACCGAGCTTATGAGACAATTGGCCCGATAATCTTTGAGCTAAAACTTCTCCCCTGCTGCGAATACCTATCACTGCAATATCCATCTCAGCCGGAGTTTCAGAAAGAATACGTTCCGTCAAATCGCTAAGAATATGCTCTATTTGTCCTGTATCCAATATTATTTTCATAATTGCAGTAAACCGCCAATGAAAGAACAATCTCTTTAATTCGCCATGAGTATAGCAACAGCGACTCATAAAAACAAGTTTTCTCAATAACTTTTCACAAAATGCCCTTTTAATACTATAATCCACTTTATTACTGGAACCCAAGAGAGAATTTACTTGAAAATAAAGGCTTTTTCTGTTATGATAATGCGAGAAATTTAGGGTCAATAATGTATCAGCTATGGAGGTTGGCTTATCAGGGGAGCTATTTTATTTCTACAGGATTTAAACGCTGCCTCCGGAGTTACGAAGTGATAAAAACAACCCAAAAAAAACTCACTTTGAGTTTTATCATCTATATAGCAGCATTTTTAAGCGCCGTTGGCACTGTGGCCGGGGCCGAAGAGCCTCAGAACGTCTACACTTTCCATCCGCAGGGATTAGAAACTATCGGAATTTATGATTTA
>CAZJIR010000092.1:0-1970 GCA_964546095.1 uncultured Pirellulales bacterium | reverse complement strand
CCGTTATCAGCCGAAGCATAACCTATATCGACGATGAACCACAAAACGATTACCGACCCGACACAGAACATAACTGCTTCAAAACCAACCGGTTTATCTTCAAAGACATGGGCGAACCACCTGCCGGCATTTCACATCATTCGACTGCCATCTGTTCTATACTTTTTGGCGAGGACCCCAACGCATTTTATTCAGATACAGGAAACTTTTACTATCAGGGCGTTGTACCGAAGGCCCAGGCTGAAATTTACGAATTCTGGCATTTCTTAACCAATAACGTATTCGAGCAAACACCCCCAAATGCAGACATAATAACCATTGGTATCGGCTATCAATTCGAAGACTGGTGGACAGGCGGAATTGAATCATTAGCCGAGCACTACGGCCTCATTGTCGTCGCAGGCATAGGAAACGGTACTGATGCTCATGACCCTGTACTCAATCCAGGCGCCGGAGCAAATATTATTGGTGTCGGTGTCGTTGACTCCGTAAATACTGAAGACCCCGTATCCAACCTGATACATTTCGCTTTGGCTTATCCGGAGCATTCAAGCTTCGGCCCAACCGGTGACGAACGCTGCAAACCTGACATTGTTGCTCCCGCCAATTGCTTAGCAGCAAATGACAATGAACCCAACACTTATGAACCTACCGGAAACTTCTCAAGTTTCTCAACTCCGATAGTCGCAGGCACAATCGGCCTGCTCGTTCAAAAGGCCAAACAGGACCCGAACTTAAGTCCGGCCCTTTCACCGGATGGTGGCAACTGTTTAATTAAATCTATTTTGTTAAACTCAGCTGTTAAACTGCCCTACTGGCATAAGGGCCATCTCCAAATAGACGATGACCATACGGCACCACTTGACTACATTCAGGGAGCAGGCATGCTAAACGCAGTTGGTGCCTATCAGCAATTAATAGCCGGGCCGATGAAGCCGGGTGATGTCTCAACAATCGGCTGGGACTTAAACCAACTGGAACAAATCCAAAGGACTGAGAATATCTACAAAATCACCTTAACCGAACCAGCCAACAAAATAATCAGCACAACAACCGTCTGGAATAAACACTACAACAGCATATATCCTTTTGAACCGGAACCACAAAAGGACAGCAATCTCCGACTTGAGTTGTGGGCTGTGAACCCGAACAACTCAAGCAACGACTACTTACTCGATTACAGTGACAGCAGTATCGACAACGTTGAGCATATCTACACTCCCGCAGATGCAAACTTTACTAACTATGAAATTATTCTGTCCTTCAGTCAAATTGACGAACAAACCGAAACAGCCACAACCCAGAACTACGCCCTCGCCTGGAACATCAGCGACAAACAAGATAATGATAGTATCTTTTGGTATGACCTTAATGCCGATGGTATTGTAAATGAAATGGACTTCACTGTTCTGCTAACTAACATTTTAAACAACACAAAAACACAGGAAAGTTATTTACTTGGTGACATCAATGCCGATGGCATAATTGATATTAGTGATTTCAAACACTTTTTTGAACACAATAAACGACACGCCGATTGGTACACAAAACAAGAAGATAGTTCGTCATAACCTGCGAATAATAAACAATCGCATACTATATTGATACAACTGTGTTTTTAAAGGAGGAGCAGAGAATCAAAAAGATAACACATGTAAATCTTGTTTTTTTTATTCTCTCACTAACGGCTTTTACATCGAAAGGCTTTGCTCTGGAATCCTGGAAATTTATTGTTACCTGTGACAGCCGCGACTATAACACCGGCTTTAATCAAATCATCCCGAGTGAACTTGCCAACGAAATTATAAGCCAGAATGTCGATTTTATTCTCTATCCCGGTGACTTGGTGACCAATAATTCACCAATCGGCCCAAGCGTATTCGAAACTCTACTTCTTGCCTGGGTAGAAACATTGAAACCGGTCTACGATGCTGGCATTGCCGTCTACCCCTGTCGTGGCAATCACGAGC
>CAZJIR010000091.1:0-8608 GCA_964546095.1 uncultured Pirellulales bacterium | reverse complement strand
TTCAAACAATTATGGTTCTATCGATTGTTGCTGTTTTCGAGACAACTGTCAAAAATGACAAAAACACCAACTAACTCGAATATACCCAAAAGCAGGGCCTTAGTGTTTCTGGAATACTTACTCCTTGCCGTGTGCCTCTGTGTGATTGCGCTCCGCACTATAGTCACTGAAGGCCTTACTATGCAATCTACCACACTTCCGGCCAATTTCAGCGACAGCCTTTACAGTTTATTGGTATCGGCATTTCTGATATTTTCGTTTGTCTTGTGGTTCGTATGCAGCCTTTGTAGCAAAAGATTTTTATATCGGCTCACTGGCATAGAAATAGGTCTGGGTATAGTCTGCATAGCTGCCATCATATCCGGTTTCGCAGCAGCGGACAAACGATTAGCGATTACAAATGTCGTTGTTTTTCTTGCACCGTTACTAACGGCTCTTTTACTGATCCAGATACTTGATTCGCATTTTAAGATAAGACTCGTCCTGGCTGTCATAGCCGCTTTAGGGGTCCTCTCGGCCTGTCAATGCGCAGAACAGTTTTTCTCCGGCAATCAGATGACTATCGAACAATATGAACAAGCTCCTCAAACTATGCTTGAGCCACTGGGCATAGAGCCCGATACTTTTCAGCACTTTCTATTCGAACACAGGCTCTATTCCAAAGGTGTTCGCGCCTTTTTCACTACACGCAATTCAGCCGGTTCATTCTTATTAATGGCATTATTTGCAGCTTTGGCTCTACCGCTCCACAAACTTAAAAATCACAAATCTGATTCATCCCGCTTATTTCAAATCCTCGCTTACTGCCTCGTTGTGATAGTAATGTTATTCGGGCTTGCTCTAACCAAAAGTAAAGGTGCAATTATCGGTTTGTTTTCTGCCACAGCAGTATTTATTATGCTCCTTTTACTTGGTAATTGGTTAAAAGCTCATAGGAAATCTGTATTGGTTGCCTGCTTACTATTGGCCATGGCAGGCGCTTGTGGAATTGCTTGGTATGGATTGAATCACAACCGATTACCAGGCGGAAGCTCAATGCTCGTTAGATGGCAATACTGGTACGCTTCAGCAAAGATGTATTCCGACCATTTTCTTGCCGGTGTCGGCCCCGGTAATTTCATACACTTCTATCCACATTACAAACCTGCGGAAGCCCTAGAATCCATTGCCGACCCGCACAATTTTCTGCTTAGTATCCTCACCCAATACGGCCCAATTGGTTTGCTTGGATTTTTGGCTATGCTCTTTATCCCATTATGGAAAATAACCTCTCCAAAAGCTACAAATTCCCCATTGGAAGCTCACCAGCACAAGTCTGCTTTCAAATCCCGACCCATAGTTTACTTACTGATTTTGTGGATTGCTTTACTGCTTGCTCAACATATATTAATACCAGCAACAACAACAGATAATCTCTTAGTAGTGATTTATACGACACTGAGATTTTACATTCCATATTTGGTTGCATTTGCTGTAGTTATTCTGTTCCTGACAGCAAACCATAAAAAAAGAGCAATAAGCGAAGACCCAAAAGTTATAAAGAATATGGCAGCTTTTCTTTTTTGTGCAGTTTTAGGTGTCGCTGTACATAACCTGGTTGATTTCGCTATTTTCGAGCCAGGCGTATTTACAGTTTTTTGGACAATATTTGCATGTCTTATAGCGACAAATTTACAAGAAAGTCATCGCCCGGAATTTATTTTCACACCTTCGCGACGCGTAAAGATACCAATAGCCCTGGCAGGAGTAGTAATAATTTGGGCTTATCTAAATTATACCCTTATTCCAGTGGCTAAAACCACGACTAAAATCCAGCAGGCTAATAGAGCCATATCAACCGGCTGGCTCGAACATGCCCATAATCTCCTGGACTCTGCTGCTGAGGATGACTCTTTAAGCCAGGCCGCGTTATCTCTCAACGGCAAGCTGTATCTGCACCATTTCAAGCTCACCTCGAGCGTCAACCATAACCTGTTACTACAAGCAGAGAAATGTCTGCAGGCCGCAATCCAGCGTAATAAAGCTGCCTTTAAAAACTATGAGCGATTAACAGAAGTATACACCCAGCTGGCAGATATCTCGAAAAAGCAGGAAAAAATTAATTGGCTGAATAAAGCCTTTGATAACACTTCTTTTTTAGTTGAGCATCTTTATCCTGGTTGTGCGCGACTGCGAATTGAACTGGCAAAAATCGCCGAGCAATTAAGCAAAATGGATATCGCCATCAAAGAGTATAAAAAAGCCATCGAAATCGAAGACAGCTATCGCGCTCAATTTCAGGAAATATACCCGGAAAGGAAGGAAATTGTCAGCCGGGTCGGTGAAGATAAATACCTATTCGCAAAACAGCGACTAAAATTTATTACAGGTCAATTAAACCAATAACATCATACACACGTTTCGCTCTACGATATACGAATCATAATTTCTTCATCTATATTAAAGTTTGAGTATGCGTTTTGTACATCGTCATGGTCTTCGATGGCCTCCATCAGTGAAATGATTTTCTTAGCTGCCTGCTCATCGTTGATAGCAATAGTATTCTGCGGTACCATCGAAATTTCAGCCACTTCCGTAGCTATTTCTCTTTCCTGCAATGCCTTTTTTAATTCCTCATAAGCACTCGGATCACAGGTCATTTCGAAAACATCACCCACAGTCTGCATATCATCGGCTCCTACACTAAGGGCGATTTCCAAAAGCTGCTCTTCATCGGCATTCGCGGTGCTGACTGTAATAAGGCCCTTCTTACTAAACATCCAGTTGACACATCCGCTGTTACCCAAAGAGCCCCCGTTTTTCTCGAATAGTCTCTTAACCTCAGGTGTAGTTCGATTACGGTTGTCTGTGAGCGCTTCGACCATTATAGCCACGCCGTTCGGACCATAGCCTTCATACAGCACCTCTTCAAAGTTAACGCCCTCCAGTTCGCCGGTTCCTTTTTTAATCGCCTTTTCGATAGTATCCTTTGGCATATTAGCTGACTTAGCCTTGTCGATTGCATACCTTAAAGGTAGATTCGAAGATGGGTCCCCCCCGCCGCTCTTAGCAGCAACAATTATCATCCGAGATACTTTGCTCCATATTTTGCCACGCTTAGCGTCGACAATCGCCTTTTTATATTTTATTCCAGCCCAATGTGAATGACCCGACATAACTACTCCTAAATAACAATAAGAATCACTAACCACGGAACATTATAGCGTACTTTTACTTTGTTAGTAACGATTTTTCCCCAAAAATATTCCGGCCTCAACCTCACCCTTCGTTTTCTTTCACGCTACCCTCAGCAAAGCCCTTTGTCTTACGGCTCCAGCCAAAATCCCCTGAATGTTTTTTTCTCAGAATCAACCAGGTATTTGTTCAGACACGTCCCATCTTTACGATACTCCCCTTCCATACACTCCCACGCCCCACTGACCTTGATTTCAAGAGTTCCATCATCGCTGAGCACAAAAAACTTGTTTAAGTTCGGAAAGGTAAATAACGCTTCAGGAGTAAATTCGTTTCGACTTAATTGCTGCACAAGTACCGGCTCTATCTCTTTTTTTCCTGACCAGCGATATAAAGCAAACTTCCGGCTTTCATTAAAACTGCCCGCAATAATGAAATATGCCTTGTGGAAATTAGAGTATTCCATACTCCTTATTCCACAAGCTGCCAAATCCCACAAAATCGGCTCACCAAAAATTGGCGTATCGCCATTTTCAACTACCCGCCTCGGATTATTCAAAGGTACAACAAGAGCTTTTGCACAACTGCTTAGCTTATCAATAGGCCGAGGATTCCTGAATCCGATATAGATTATCTTGCCATCTGCCGATGCACAAAGCCCTTCAATATTAAGGCCTTCTTCTTTAGGAGCGAGTTTTTGGCGCTGCTTCTTTGTAAGCTCGGCTGCATATAATCGCGTTGCTTTATCTAATCCCAAATCACGCATGGTGTCAGCCTTTACCAGATTGTGGATGAGCTTTTTATACGGTCCGCCTACAGGATTAACGGTAACATATTCATTTTCGACCTTCTCAGCAAAAAAACGATACCTGTTAGGCCTCATCTTCCCGTCTTTGTTTCTGCCGTGCGAGGTAATCCAATAAATACGCTGCCCTATCATCGTTGCTCCCTCGATATCCGCCTCCGGGTGTTCCGGTTCAATACCGAGAAACTCGGTCATATTATATGAGAAAAGAGGCAGACCGCCCTCACTTGTCTTGTAAACTCTCAGTATATTGTTCTCATCATCGGCAACAATGAACATTTCTTTACCTATGGCCACTGCAGCCGATGCATCACTTGCACTGCGATAAACAAAGATTTTATCCGCCGGCTCGTTACCAAAAGCGGGACTTATCATGCTACATATAAAAATGAAAATGGACAATATCCGCATTTTAAAGCTTCTGCTCTTCATCTTTTGGTCTATGTTTCCATCTACGATGCAGCCACCAATACTGGCTTGGGTCTTCCCTTACAAACTCTTCTATTGCTTTGGTGTACTCTGCTGTAACCCACTCAAGCGGATCATCCTTCTCTGCCCATTCATCGGGAAAGATAATACGATTAACACCAATTTCAAAATAAAAACGATTATTAATCCTTCTGCTGTATCCTACAACTACCGGAACATTATAGGTAATAGCAAGCAAACCTATGCTTTTATAAGTACTGGCCTTTCGCCCGAAAAAATCAACAAAGATTCCTTTCCTACCGGCATCCTGGTCAACAATAAAGCAAAGCGTAGCGCCGATTGAAGTAATCTTCTCCATAAGGTCTGCTGCACCCTTCTTGTCTATTATTTTTTGTCCAACCCTCCTGCGAACTCCATATAAGTAATCGTTAATAAACCTGTTATCCAAAGGCCGAGCGACACTATACACGTTAAAACCAAACAGACCAAGAAGGTAACCAATAATTTCAAAGTTGCTGTAATGAGCGGCAACCATTAACAAGCCCCCACCTTCCTGCATTAGCCATTTAGTTCTTTCCGTATTTTTATATCGTGAGTAATTACGCCAGTTATACTTTTTCACCAACCGCGGCGTAAATATCACATCAATCGCCAGCATTGCAATATGCTCGAAGCTTCGTCGGCCTATCTGGTTGAACCATTGTTCGCTTTTTTCTGGAAAACTTGCACGAAGATTATCCAAAGCTCGTTTTCGACCCCGATGATAATACTTCCACAACAGACGACCAAGAGAACAAGCGATTTTAAGATTGGTCTCGACATTAAAAAGGTAAAGAAAAACGACAAGAATCCGCAATGCAAGATAGTGGAGCCAGTCCCTGACCGGATTTTGTTTCTTCTTTTTCTTCTTTCGTGGGGCCAAATCAGCCATAGCCAGTGATTTTAGACGCAAAGCAGCCTCTGTCAAGCTTAAGAAAAGAACAAAAGTCGTTTCCAGTCAACCATCAGCAACTTACGAGATTATTTAAGGAATCCAGCTTGATGGCCAATATTCAATAAGCATCACAGATATTTTTTAGACAGGTATTAGCTATAATCCCTTAAATATATATATTTTTTTCTTGATAAATATGAAGATAATATAGTATAAATATATTTAGATGGGCTTATGCAGGTGGTGGGTCTATGCTGAGTGAAATCAAATAGACAAATATCTACGGATTCTCGCCCTTAAAATAAGGAATATCTATATTTTCGAGATTTCCTAACGAAGGAGGTGTTATCAAATCTTAAAAACTTTTCTTAATCAAAAATAAGAGTGCAATGAGCAAATTATTGTCGGTTCTTTAATCTGAAACTGTAAAAAGTAGGCATAAACAAAAAACAATGCTAAAAACTCAAAATTGCCGATGCTTGTCAAATTATGTATTTTGGCGTGTAGCCAAAAGTATAATCCATTATAATTTCAATTTTTTTTGAAGGAGGATTATTATGTGGAAAAACGCATCAATTCTCATTGTTATCGTGTCCATGTTGGTGTTTAACGGCGCAGCGCAGGCGCAGGGGACACGCGATGTCACGAGCCCGCAGGATATTGTGGTGGGAGTCCCTGACGACGGCATAACTACTGACGAGTCGACAGACGGTTGGCCACCTAACGAACTACCACCTTTTGCCATTGACGACCAAGTGCTGACGAAGTATCTGCACTTCAAAGGAGAGGTAGAGCCTACGGGCATCCGTGTAACGCCAGCTATGGGTCCGACCGTGGTTACCGGGTTGACATTCACCACGGCCAACGATGCTATCGAACGCGACCCCGTCGAGTACGAACTGTCCGGCTCCAATGTGAGCATTAATGGCCCATGGACGTTGATTCACGCAGGTCCCATTGTGGACTTCGCCGGCGGTACGGCATGGCCGCGACGTACGCAGACCACGACGCCGATCCAGTTTGCCAACACGGTGTCCTACACGCACTACCAGCTAATGTTCCCGACCATTCGCGATCCCGGCAGCGCCAACAGCATGCAAATTGCCGAGGTAGAGCTACTGACGCCCATCTTCAAGGCCTCTGCCCCAACCCCGGGTAATGGTGCCACAAATGAGAGTACATGGGCGAGCCTTGGCTGGACAGCAGGAGCTTTTGCAGAATCACACGATGTGTACTTCAGCGATAATTTAGATGATGTGGAAGCCGGCGCCGAAGCCGCCTTCCAAGGCAACCTGACCGATGCCTTCCTTATCGTTGGCTTTGTAGGATTTGCCTTTCCGGATGGCCTTGTCCCGGGTACGACTTACTACTGGCGGGTAGATGAGGTCAATGACGCCAATCCGAATAGTCCCTGGGTAGGTGATGTCTGGAGCTTTACGGTTCCACCACCGATCGCCTGGAGGCCTTTTCCGCCTGATAGCGGTATTTATATAGACACTAATGCGGACTTAAGCTGGATGCCAGGCTGGGGCGCCATAACGCACACCGTCTATTTCGGCGATAATTTCGACGATGTAAACAATGCTACCAATGGTACGGGTGGTTTTACTACAACCTATGAACTTGAACAACTTGAATTAGGCAAGACTTACTACTGGCGAGTCGATGAGTCCGATGGCGTGACAACGCGCAAAGGCGATGTCTGGAGCTTCACTACCGACAGTGGCGGGGGCGGCATCAAGGGCGAGTACTTCAACAACGAAAACGTGAGCGGAATGCCAGTCCTGACGCGCATCGACCCGGACGTCGACTTCAGTTGGGCCGGTGTGGGTCCGGGGTCTCCGGTCAGGGACACTGAGTGGTCGGCCCGCTGGACGGCGGACCTCGTAATCCTTTTCCCCGACACGTATACCTTCAGTGTCAACAGCGAGGGTGGCACTCGGCTCTGGATCGACGGCGAGCAGGTCCTTGACATGTGGGTATCCTGGGTACCCACCGAATACGCCGCCCTGCCGATATACCTGGAAAGTGGTATCCATTCGCTGCGGTTAGAGTACTACCACTACTCCAACGGCGAGCAGCACTTGTACTGGTCGACGTCGACAATGCCCAAGGAGATCGTTCCGACAGGCACATTGCAAACACCGGTGAGAGCTGGCAACCCGAATCCGTATAATGGTGCCGTGGATGTAGAGCAGACAGCAATTCTTAGCTGGTTACCGGGTCACCATGCTGCTTCGCATCAGGTCTATTTCGGGGCTGATGAAGAAGCGGTACGCAACGCCGATACAAGCTCACCCGAATATAAAAGTGCCAGGGACCTTGGGAACGAGACTTATGACCCCGAAGGAGAGCTCGAGTGGGATACTACTTACTTCTGGCGTGTCGATGAGGTCAATGACGCTAATCCCGAAAGCCCGTGGTCAAGTTTAGTCTGGAGCTTTACAACAGCCGACTTCCTTATCATTGATAATTTTGAGGACTACAATGACTATGAGCCTGATAGAGTATTTGACACGTGGGCAGATGGATGGGACGACGATACGAATGGTTCAACGGCAGGTTATCCTGACCCTTCTTTCCCAGATGGAGAGCATTTCGTCGAGACAGAGATTGTTCACAGCGGCTATCAGTCGATGCCTCTCTTCTATGACAACACTATAGCCGGAAAGTCTGAAGTGATTATGGAATTGACTACTTCACGTGACTGGACTGTGAAAGGCGTCCATACATTGACAATCTGGTTCAGAGGCCGCTTGGATAATGTCGCTGAGCCGATGTATGTTGTTCTCAATGGAACCGCTGTAGTCGTTCATGACAATCCTGATGCAGCCCTGATAGACGGCTGGGTTGAGTGGAACATCCCACTGCAGACATTCGCAGATAAAGGTGTAGGCCTTACTGATGTCGATTCGATTGGAATAGGATTCGGTGACAGAGACAATCCACAGCCAGGTGGTGGTTCAGGTTCGGTTTTCTTCGATGATATTCGTTTATATGCGAATTAACCGACAACCATAAACCATAACTTGACCGGTGACTTAAAGATGCACGGTTGATGTAGCACATTTGCATAAATTCGGGGCTTATAGCGATTGATTCGCTATAGGCCCCCTTATTAAAATTATTATTTTGAGATTGTCGTGGCTGGCGTTTCGCCTCATAAAAGCGAAGTAGCGTGGGCTAAGAATGAATTGCCGATTTTATCCGAGGATATGAAAGGGCATATATAAATCGAGAGATTTTACCCATCGTTAAAGCAGCTA
>CAZJIR010000090.1:0-8662 GCA_964546095.1 uncultured Pirellulales bacterium | reverse complement strand
TATTATCATGTGTAAATATTTCTTTTTTGCAGCGGCCGGATAAATTGCCACCGCATAGAATGTTGTTTAACTTGTGTTAGCGCGCTCGATACACTCGGGGCGATTGAGATATTCGGTAAGGACGATTAACAAATGGGGCATACCTAATAAATGTGACTGTAAGCTGGTCAGAAATAGGTAACTGTCCCTAATTTTGTTCCGCACCCCCTCGTCCGGAACCAGTGAGTCCAGCGCCCCCCCAAATTGTGAGAAAGGAGATTGTACAAATGAGCGATGAATGGCATCAGGTTCAAGACGCTGATTCCCCGGCGTCCTACAGTTACAAAGGAGAGAAGCCACCAACATTAAAATTTAAGGAGTACGTACATCACGAAGGGAAGGTACTCGTCGAAAGAGCGAATAACCCTGACGGAAAGCGCATATACGCTCAACACGCGTTCACTGAACGTTATATACTAGCAGCAGGCGCGGAGATATGGCACGCATCGAATGCGGAACGAAGCGACTTGGTCTCCCGAGGCATCCTGCCGAGGAAGGAGCCGGCGGACGGCTGGGAACAGGCGGGCAAAGCGAGCAAATTGGCATGCGTCGGGCACGCTTATTTTGCCATAGATTCTAACTACGCTTCAATGCTCAAGCAAATGTTCAGCGCCGCTCATATACATAGATTCCACACAAAAGAGGAAATACATTGTTACCCAGATCCAGAGATACCGAATGCATTACGGACCGATATACCAATAAAAGTGACGTAGAAGAAAAATAGGGACAGTCACCTATTCTTGATGGCAGACGTCACCGGACTTTAATAAGTTAGGCACCTGTAAATGGCGCGAATGTGGGCCTAAGCGTCGGGTCTCAACACTCACTAAGAATGGGATAATTGAAATAAGGTTTTCCCCATCAAATCCAACATCATCAAATCATTTACTGTCAAATTGGCCTTGGTTCGCAAGCTTTTTTAGACCGACTCCCGAAGTCCAGTCGCTATCAGACTTTCTAAATCGTCATAGTATCCGGTTCGGCCGCACAATTGCACTCCTTACAAAACAAATAAATCGGGCACGTTTAAACATTTTGTTGCAATTTCACAGACTTTCTCGGCAGAACAGACCATTATTACACAATATCTTATTTTTCAGGTACAACTAAACGAAAAAATTGGTTGACATAATAAAGCATTTTAGTTAAGTAATCTATATTACATGCGATAACTGCATACATTAGACTAACAAGATGAAAGAGGTTCCAATGCGGAGTACCGATTTACTAAAGGACACTAATTCTATGAGAGGTTACGGCAATGGCTGAAATCAATCGCGCATCCCTATTTGGCAAACTCAACAGTTTGTGCTATAAATCTATTGAAGGCGCTACGGTTTTTTGCAAGCTGCGGGGTAATCCTTACGTGGAATTAATACATTGGCTGCACCAGATTCTCAAGCAGCCGGATTCAGATATGCACCGTATTATACGGCACTTCGATATGGACGCTTCCAGGCTCGCCAAGGATATGACCGAAGAGCTGGATGGACTGCCACGGGGATCTACATCGATTTCAGACCTGTCTGCTCATCTTGAAGAGTCTGTTGAGCGAGGATGGGTTTACGGTTCCCTGCTGTTCGGGGAATCTCAGATTCGTTCAGGCCACTTGATAGTCGGCATCCTTAAGACCAGCGGTCTCAAGAATGTTCTTCTGCGTATTTCAAACGAATTCAGCAAGATTAAACTCGAGCAGTTAACGGACGATTTTTCGAAGATAGTAGGCGGTTCACCGGAAGAAACGCTCAAAGCAACTGATGGTTCTTCTCTCCGGGCAGAAGCAGAAGCCGCTGGTGGTTCCGGAGAGATGGCACCAGCAGCAATGGGCAAACAGGAAGCATTGGCGAGGTTTTCGGTGGACCTTACGGAAAAGGCTCGGGGTGAGGATATGGACCCTATTGTAGGGCGCGATGGGGAAATCCGGCAGATAATTGATATTCTGATGCGCCGCCGTCAGAACAACCCAATCCTGACAGGTGAAGCAGGAGTTGGCAAAACAGCAGTTGTTGAAGGTTTTGCCCAGCGTATTGCTGAGGGTGACGTACCCCCATCGCTTAAGGATGTGTCGCTGCATGTATTGGACGTAGGTTTACTTCAGGCCGGTGCCAGCATGAAAGGTGAATTTGAGAACCGTCTGCGTCAGGTTATAGAAGAGGTTCAAAGCTCACCCAAACCAATTATTCTGTTCATCGACGAAGCACATACTCTCATTGGAGCTGGTGGGTCAGCAGGTACAGGTGATGCCGCGAATTTGCTTAAGCCGGCGTTAGCTCGCGGCACGTTACGAACAATCGCGGCCACTACATGGTCGGAGTATAAAAAATATATTGAGAAGGACCCTGCACTTACCCGTAGATTCCAAGTAGTTAAAGTCGATGAACCTCAAGAAGAAAAGGCATTAATGATGATGAGAAAAGTGGCTTCGAACCTTGAGAAACACCATCGAGTTCAGATATTAGACGAAGCCCTGGATGCCGCGGTTCATCTTTCTCACAGATATATTCCTGAACGTCAATTACCCGACAAGGCTGTGAGTCTGACCGATACTGCATGTGCAAGGGTTGCCATAAGCCAGCATGCAGTCCCGCCGGAATTGGAGGATTGCCGTCGGCGAATCCAGGCATTGGAAACAGAACTGGAAATCATCAACAGAGAAACTGCAACAGGCATTGACCACAAAAAGCGTGAATCTGAAATTACCGAAAAACTTGAAGCCGAAAGTGAAAGATTAACC
The DNA here is from genome assembly GCA_964546095.1 of uncultured Pirellulales bacterium. Taxonomy (GTDB): domain Bacteria; phylum Planctomycetota; class Phycisphaerae; order Sedimentisphaerales; family Anaerobacaceae; genus NIOZ-UU13. Next base: position 5,886 of record CAZJIR010000090.1, on the reverse strand, counting down.
AAACTGGAAGAACGCTGGTCAAAGGAAAAAGAGTTGGTTGACTCTGTTTTAGATATTCGGGCAAGATTACGCAAATGCGGTAAGGGCACTATCGAAAAAGCAGAGATTGCTGAGAAAGAAATATCAGAAACCATTGAGAAAACTGAGGATACACCTCAGGATGATACCGGCAGTATTGCCGAGACAGAACCCGAAAAAACAGAAGAACCCGATAAAGAAGACAGAGAAGAATTGCTTAAAGAACTCAAGTCGCTGCAGGAACAACTCGAAAATCTTCAGGGTGAAACGCCGCTTATTCTTCCATGCGTAAATGCTCAGGCTGTCGGCTCGGTAGTTGCTGATTGGACGGGGATTCCGGTTGGCGGAATGGTAAAGAATGAAATCGAATCGGTTCTGAATTTATCGGATACACTCAAGCAACGCGTTATCGGCCAGGACAATGCACTGGAAGCAATTGCCAAGCGCATAAGAACGTCCCGCGCGGGCATAGAAAATCCTAACAAGCCGATCGGGGTAATGTTTTTGGTCGGACCCAGCGGTGTAGGCAAGACCGAATCGGCACTTGCTTTGGCTGAAGCTTTGTATGGTGGTGAAAATAACTTAATCACAATCAATATGAGTGAGTTCCAAGAAGCCCATACGGTTTCAACGCTCAAAGGCTCACCTCCCGGATACGTAGGCTATGGAGAAGGTGGTATTCTGACTGAAGCGGTGCGACGGCGCCCCTATAGCATTGTTTTGCTCGACGAAGTCGAGAAAGCTCATCACGATGTACACGAGATATTTTTCCAGGTATTTGACAAAGGCCGGATGGAAGATGCCGAAGGCCGTCTGATTGATTTCAAGAATACAATCATTCTCCTGACGAGCAATGTCGGTACAGACCTGATTATGGATATGTGCAAAGATCCGAAGCTAATGCCCGAACCTGAAGGTATATGCAAAGCTCTTCGCAAACCTCTGCTTAAGGTCTTCCCGGCAGCCCTCCTCGGTCGACTTGTTGTCGTACCGTATTATCCAATCAGTGACGAAACACTGAAGCTTATTATTCGCCTGCAGTTGAGCCGAATTGGACGTCGTACACAGGAAAACCACAAAATACCTTTCAGCTATGATGATAAGGTCGTGGATCTTATTACCAGCCGGTGCACGGATGTTGAAAGCGGGGCCCGAATGGTCGATTCCATCTTGACCAATACTCTGCTTCCGGAAATAGGCCAGGAACTACTGACCAGGCTTATGGAAGGAAAAACAGCAAAACGTGTACATATCGGAGCCAAAAAGAGCGATTTTACTTATTCATTCGATTAAGGGTCTGTCAATTGCATTGTCAAGATACACTGGATGCTCTAATTGAACAATAGGCTAAGCGGCGCAAATGCGTGGATGTAATTGGAAAATCTCAGATTATGGGTAATCCCAAGCAACAACTCCGCAGCCGAGGCCCACTGGGGCTATGTAGCAGCGGCGGTCAAGTAGCGGACAGCCGGGTTCCTAGCCCGATGATCGAGGACGCAGCCAAAGCCGCAGTCGAAGAGATCATGCGTGCGTGGCTCCCGTCGATGCCGAACGCACGTCTGATCAAAGAGGCCCAACGCAAGAGCGATCAGATTCTTCGTGGTCATACTGCGGGACCTCGACATCACAACGCTATTGTCGAAACGCTTTTCGAAATGCTTCGCATGCTGGAGGACAGAATTCAGCGGGCGCCGCGAGATAAGGTCACATTCCTGCCGAAGCTTGCCGGTGTCAAATGGGATCTCAACGATCCTCTGGCAGGGATCGTCGAGGCCGTCGACCCTTTTGGGATGTCGAACTTCTGGACTATGCGGATCGTACCGGTAATCCCTACTACCCGGCGCCGTTGTCCGAGCAAGGGCAACTCGAAACCATCCGGAGCCGGCTTGGGGTCCAGTGGCGGCACGCCAGCGCTCCCGTCGTCGACGAAAGCGCCGGGGATCGGCAGGGGCCTTGGGCAAGAAAAATCGAAGGGCCTCAAAGAGGGTTTGACCGATGCGGCCAAGGATGTAGCAGCGGACATTGTGGCCGAGGCTATACCCATTTTGAATTTCTTGCTACTGGTCAAGACGGCCTATGACTACCTTGTCAAATGGATTTACGCCAAAGACGCCGGCCTCAAAGTGGCCGAACGTCGAGTGGCTCTTAAAGTCATTGCCGACGGCATTGCCAGCATGGCCGTCAAAATCGGGCCGCCGAACAAAACCCGCCGGCCCCCGGGCGTCCAAAGTGGGAGTATGAAGTTGCGTCCACCCGTTGTGCCCTGGTACGGAGTTCCCATCCCGGAGCCGGATGCCCGTGGCGTGGAGGAGGAATTGAAAACGGTCGTCAGAGGACGCTTGTGGAACAAGCCTTCCGACGTCCGCCGCGCGGTCGCGGCGGGACGCAACAAAGGATTCGAATACGCCAAGCTTTACATCAAGAATCGCAACCGGAAGAAGAAAGGCGGAGGGCACAATTTTCTCTGGGCGCTGAAGAAGAAGTTTAAGAACAATCGTGAAAAGATACGCGAGCATATCATAAGAGAATTAAGGAAGGAGCTTTGCTATCAAAGATCGCTGACTCGTACGCAGCGCGCGAAGTGCCTCAGAGTACTGCGCTGACCGAATTTCACCGGTAACACGCAAACAGCGTATAGGTCTTTACGTCGGTCCTTTGAGGACCTTAATGATTAGTTGTAATCCGAACTGTGTAACACCATAGCTGATAGTGAGATCGAGACTAATGGCCAGAACACAAGAACACAGGTTCATAGCTGTTGCGACTCCACTGGAAGAAGATGTCTTACTCTTGAATAGCTCCTCCTATTCGGAGGCTCTCGGCTCACTTTTTGAACTTGAGCTGGACGACCAGATTGTAGATAATTAATGCAACAGCGTTTTTTTTGGGCAATTGTAATATCAGAAACCTAAGATCAATCAATACTAATGTGATTTGTGCTGTATAATACCATAATTAAGAATAAGGTAAAAAGTAATGGCAATAACACAGAAAAACAGAGAAATAGCAATCGCGACTCCTTTGGGGGAGGATGTGCTTCTGTTAGTGAGTTTTTCAGGGGCTGAGCAGTTAGGCCGGCCATTTGAGTACGACTTAGAGCTTGCCAGCGAAAAACCGCAGATTAAAACTTCGGGTATAATCGGACAGAATGTGACAATCCGGCTAAATCTACCCAAAGATAAAGTTCGTTATTTTAACGGCTTCATAAGCCGTTTTACCCAGACATTGGGAACCCTTCAACTTAACAGGTACAGAGCAACTGTTGTGCCTTGGCTTTGGTTTTTGACCCGAACGGCCGATTGTCGCATTTTCCAGAACAAGACTGTGCCTGATATCATAAAAAAAATCTTCAAAGATCGTGGATTCACTGACTTTGAGGATGCTCTCACTGGAAGCTACCGCACGTGGGAGTACTGCGTGCAGTACCGTGAGACCGATTTTAACTTTGTCAGTCGGCTCATGGAGCAGGAGGGTATATACTACTTCTTCAAGCATGAGAACGGTAAACATTCGTTGGTCCTAGCCGATTCAGCAAGTGCACATCAGCCTTACCCTGAGTTCGATAAATTCAAATTTCAGCCTGCCGATCTGCGAGCCAGCGACGAGAAATATATTTCTGACTGGATTGTGGATACTTGTGTTCAGCCGGGTTTTTATGCCCTGAACGATTTTGACTTCAAGAACACAAAAAAAGACCTGCAAGCAAGGGCGAAAGTGTCGCGTGAGCATGTAGCGGCAGATTTTGAGATATATGATTATCCGGGTGAATATATTGAGTCTAATGATGGACAAGAGTATGCTAAGAAACGTATCCAGGAACTACACTCCGAATATGAAGTAATCGCGGCCGAGTCTGATATCTTGGGTATTTGTACCGGTAGCACCTTTACCCTCACCAGCCATCCCCTTAAAGACCAGAACAAAAAATACCTGATTACTTCTGCAAACCATAGTGCTCAATCTGATATTCTTAATCCGGGAGGATTCCAAGGGGGCGATTCTGCTTATTCGTGCAGCTTTACCGCCATTGACGCCAAGCAGCCGTTTCGTTCCCTTCGCATCACTCCCAAGCCATCAATTCCAGGCCCGCAGACGGCAATTGTCGTTGGCCCTTCCGGCGATGAGATTTATACCGATGAGTTCAGCCGCGTAAAAGTGCAGTTCCATTGGGACCGTTACAGTAAGGCCGACGAAAACAGCTCCTGCTGGATTAGAGTCGCACAGGTTTGGGCCGGTAAAAAATGGGGTGCAATCTATATACCTCGTATCGGTCAGGAAGTCATCGTTGAGTTCCTTGAGGGCGACCCCGACCACCCCATAATAACAGGCCGGGTCTATCACGGCCAGGCTATGCCGCCATATGATCTACCGGCGGAAAAAACGAAATCGACGCTCAAGTCCAATTCCAGCAAGGGTGGCGGGGGCTTCAACGAAATTCGCTTTGAAGACAAAAAAGGCAAAGAGCAAATCTTCATCCACGCTGAGAAAGACGAGGATGTTCGGGTCAAGAACGACAGCAAGGAATATATCGGCAATGAACGACATTTAATTGTTAAGGAAAACCAGCTCGAACTGGTCAAAGGCGATAAGCATTTAACGGTCAAGGGAGACCAAAACGAAAAGATAGACGGCACAATATCCAGAGAGGCCGGCTCAGACGTACAGGAAAAAGCAGGCAGCAATTATGCCTTTGAAGCGGGAAGCAATATTCATATTAAGGGCGGTATGAACGTAGTTATAGAAGCCGGGATGAAGCTAAGCATCAAGGCCGGCAGTTCATTCGTTGACCTTGGCCCGGCTGGGGTGTCAATCTCAGGTGTTCTTGTAAATATCAACAGCGGCGGGGCTGCCGGCTCAGGTGCAGGATGTACGCCCGATGCCCCCAAGGAACCCAAAGAAGCGGCAACTGCAGACCCAGGCCAGACGAGCGAACCACCAAAAGCACCAAAACCGCCCACGCCGGTGAAGTTCAGCTCGCAGGCGACTGTAATGAAGGAGGCGGCAAAAAACGGTACACCGTTCTGTGAAGAGTGTGAAAAGGCAAAGAAGCAGCAGGCCGGCTAATGAGTCGGTCGATTTGGAAAAAATTTAATGGACGAAAAAGTTGTAACTCAGTCACTTGTCAAATATCTGTTCTCACAGCCCGAGACTAATGTGTACTCGGTGCTCGACGGCGCCTCAGTGGAACAATTGCCACAGTTGCTCTGGGAACACGAGCCAAAAAACATCTGTCTCTACCGAGGCGAGCTTGAGCCTGATATAGCCGCAGTCGCACCGTATCTGGTCAAACTGGAGTACGACCACCCTTTCACAAAGCTGATTTGCGAGCAAGGCTGGGGAAACCATTGGGGCATCTTCGCCATAACCCCGGCTGAAGTCAATATTCGTGACATGCGCAAGCACTTCCGCAGGTTTTTAATGGTCTATGATCCTGAAGGAAAACTTATATATTTCCGCTACTATGACCCGCGTGTGTTGAGGATTTACTTGCCGACCTGCAACACCGAGGAATTAAAGATTGTCTTCGGACCGGTCGGCAGTTATATTACCGAAGACGAAGATTCGGCCGTCCTGCTGCGGCTTTCATCCGATGGTGAAAAGGTCCAGGCCGAAAAAGTAACGCTAACACAAGCATAGGAAGAGCCAAAAAAGTATATGCTGAAAATTCGGAAAGAACAATATGATGAACTGGGTAAAATCTCACTGAAGAGATTTGAAGACAGCATGGTCGAACACATCAAGGAGTTCTTCCCGGAAAACTATGAAGCACTCGGTGAACCCGTTGTTCGCAACATAATTGAATATGGTGTCGACCGGGCGGAAGCTCATGGTTTCGAAATAGAGCCGGATGCGAATATGTATATTGAC
>CAZJIR010000089.1:1352-8697 GCA_964546095.1 uncultured Pirellulales bacterium | reverse complement strand
GACTTGTTACAACAGACAAATAAAAAACAAATTACTACCGACGCCATAAGTGATACTGCTATTGAAAAAATAAAACAGCTAATTGAGAAAGAAGATGCCGAATATGTAATAACATCTCCTATGGACAAACTTGAGTCATTTTTCATTAGAACTGTCGTAGCCGCACAACAACAAGCCCAGCCCACAAGCGGGGCGGTCAGCACGACAAAAATCGGTGATTTTCTCACACAGCAAATCTCTTCTGCGGAAAGTATACTTGATAAGCTTGTCTCTACACCGGTATCGCAAGAACATCCGCCGACGTCTCCAACAACAGAAAAGGTCGTTCAAGCCGAAAGTGCCGAGCCTGAACCCGATGAGCAGTTACTGAGTAAATTAACAAGCTCCGTTGAGTCATCACAATCCGAATCTGTTGTAAGTGAAGAAAAAATCAAAACACAACCGGTCGAATCCAAAGCCGTACAACAGGAACAAGTTAAAAAAAGCATTTTAGACCAGCTCACAGGTCGCTCAACCTCGCAAAAAGAGGATGAAGAGCAAACCGGCAAACCACAGGCAGGAGATTCAGGCGATGGGTAGTATCTGGGCTATCGCCACAAATACTATAAAGCAAGCCCTGCGGATGAAAGTAGCCGTCGTTTTTTTAATTCTGCTGCTCGTCCTTCTGACTGTTATGGGCTTTTCTACTACGGGCGACGGGACATTGAAAGGCAGGTTGCAAACCTTCGTAAGCTATGGTTTGTCACTAACCAGTCTTCTGCTTTGCCTGCTCACAATAATAGTCTCAATTTACTCGATAACCAGTGATATTGAGCAAAGACAGATATATACAGTTATCACAAAGCCTATTCGCAGATTTGAGTTTCTTTTAGGCAAGCTGCTCGGAGTAGTATTACTGGATATTGTTCTGCTCGGTTTATTTTCAGCTATAATATACACAATCACTATTTTTACACCGAAATTCATCAAGACAACCGAGGCCGAAGGTATTCAGGCCCAAAATGAGTTTTTCACTGCACGAGCGGCCTTGACTGTCCCCGAAGTCGATGTCTCTGAGGATGTCAAAGAAGCATACAGAAAACTTGAAACAAGTAATGAACTGCCCGAAAATCTCTCGCGAGATGAAATTATAGCCGAGCTTACAAGGCAGCAACAACTCGCAAAACGAGCAGCGGCTGTCGGTCAGGCGCTTGTCTGGGAATTCAATAACGTCGAATCTCTATCCGGAAACTTTTTTATAAGATTCAAATATGATGTTTCAGTGACCCCGCCGGATTCACAGGTCTACGGCAGATGGATTGCGGGTGATTATCAATACATCAAATACGGCACCCAAAGCAAAACTCCAGTTTACGACAGCATTCATAGACATTCGGTCCAAACTTTTCACGAAATAGAAATACCCGCTGAGTGCATACCTGAACACGGCCATCTCGCTGCCGCATTTCTGAATATACCTCCAAATAACACCGTTATCATCTTTCCACTGGACGGCATAGAGGTGCTGTATAAAGCCGATACCTTCACAGGTAACTTCATAAGAGCTGCTCTTTTCATTCTTTGTCGTTTGATTTTCCTGGCGTCTCTGGGCATATTAGCCGCGACTTTCCTGTCTTTCCCCGTGGCAATATTGCTCTGTCTTGTGCTTTTTGCCACGGCATGTGTAAGTGGTTTCGTTCTTGAATCCTTCAACTTCCTGAGCGCAAATCTTAGTGTTATTTATTCATATACACTCAAATGGCTGGTACAGCTTCTGCCGCAGTTTGATAAGTTTAATCCGACAAAATTTCTGGTTCCGGCACGATTATTAAGCTGGTCTTTATTAGCAAAATGTGCCCTTTATATGGTTTTTATTAAAGCATTTTTACTGCTGATTCTTGCGCTGGTCATATTCAGTTATCGGGAAATCGCAAAAATAATAATTTAGTTTAAGTTTTTATGCGTTTACGTGACAGAACAATCTGGTTTGTTTGTATTATTCTTGGAGCCGTTTTTCTTATCGGCGCCGGGATACAGCTTGATTCCATAAATCGCCAGCGCGAGGATATGGATTTGATAATCGACAAACCTGAAAATATCCCTCCTACACTGGCATTTGCAACAATAGCAACTGGAGCATTTCGTGGTCTTGTTGTTGATATTTTATGGATGCGAGCGGACAAGCTAAAAGACGAGGGCCAGTTCTTCGATGCAAGGCAGCTTGCAGAATGGATAACTATCCTGCAGCCTCGATTCTCATCGGTCTGGGAGTTTCACGCCTGGAATATGGCTTACAATATCTCTGTCGCCATACCGGCAACCCAGCCGGACCAAAGATGGCAGTGGGTTAAAAACGGCTATGAATTACTTCGCGACGAGGCTATAGATAAATACAAACTTACAAACATAATGCTCTACCGTGAACTGGGCAGAATATTCCAGCACAAAATAGGGGGTATATCAGATGACGTACACAAATATTACAAGCTACAATTGGCCTTGGCAATGGAACCGCTGCTCGGTTCTGCGGATGACCAGTATTTCGATGCACTTGCCGAAGCACCGGTTGGCTGGAAAGAAATTGCTCAAGACCCAAATATAATCCCTCTAATCAAGGCTTTGAAATCAGCCGACAAGTCATTCTCCGATGAGGGCGAGTTCGTGAGCAATTATTTATCCCTGAGGGAGAACTCCAGCAGGTTTAATCCTGCCGCCGGCCAGACAATAGACGATTTCAGAGGTACAGAAGCTCTGAAAAAAATCGATACTTTTGCAAGGGCCTTTCAATTACGTAAAGTCTGGAAGCTCGACCCGGTTTTGATGCGGGAATTAAATAAAACCTACGGCCCGGTCGACTGGAATGACCCGAATAAACATTTACCTCTGGATTGGCGGCATCCCGATAGTCACGCAATTTACTGGGCAGTTAAAGGTCTGCAAATAGCTGCAAAAGATGAAGACCGGGAACTCAATATAAGCGAAGCCAACACAGACCGCATCGTAGCTCATAGCTTGCAAAACCTTTTCCGCAACGGCAAAATATTTATCTTTGAGGCCTCACGCCCGGTACCATCACAGGCCCCCTCACAAGAACCTCAAATACAGACATTCAAGGAAGTATTTTTACGGCCGGATTTAAGGATGTTTGAATCCTACAACCAATCGACTCTTGCAATGCTCGAAAAATACAAAACAGGCGACAGCAAGGGCCGTCTTCAATCCCTTCAGAACGGTCATCGGAATATGCTCGTAAATGCCGTCAATTCCTTCTACCAGTCAGGACATAGAGATTATGCACAAAAAATTTATAACCAACTGAGAGAACTTTACCCCCTGGACGAATTCAAAGACCCAATTGTTGCTAACTTCGTAAAAAAACGTCTATACGAAGAACTCGAGAATATAGTCATAAACGACGCGAAAGAAATCATACTAACAATATTAAGGGAAAGTTACTACCTATACGCGGTTTACGATGACAATGCAGCCTTCGGCAGAGAAAAGATGGCAGAGGAAGTTTATCACTTTTACCAAACAAAATATGACGACACCGAAAGAATTGACCTGCCCGAATTGAAACTGTTAAGATACTTTGCGATGTCCGACTTCCTTTACGACAAACAGCATCCTCCTTACTTAAGACAGAGCCTGCTTAATCGGATAAAAATCGAAAGGCCCGAGCTTTACAGTCAATTAGAGGCAGAAGAGAAGAAACTAAAAAAACAGTCAGAACAATCAAAATGACCCGGTACATATTGAGCTTAATTCACGCCTGACTGGTGCGGCGCGGCTGGCTTTAGTTATGGACGATACACTTTTGCAACAATTAACCCTTTCGCAAAGAAAAGCTGTATTTCATATAGAAGGCCCTTTGCTTGTTCTTGCAGGTCCCGGCAGCGGCAAAACACGTGTAATAACATATCGCATTGCAGCACTTATTGATTCAGGCATTCGACCATATAATATTTGCGCAATAACCTTTACAAATAAGGCCGCCGAGGAAATGCGCCAAAGGGCGTTTACCCTTGGCGCCTGTGCAGGCGCGCATATCAGCACCTTTCACTCATTGTGCGTCAGAATCCTTCGCCGATACGCTGACAGAGCGGGAATACACCCTAACTTTAGTATTTATGATGAGGCCGACCAGGTACGATGTATAAAACAGGCTATCAAAGACTGTGAACTTGATTCGACCAACTTTTCTCCCGCCCGGATGCTCGATGCGATTTCCACTTTAAAGAACAAGCTTATAGATGCCGAATCTTTCAAAAACAACGCTGAAGACTTTTTCTCCAGTAAATTAGCCGACATATATCTTAGCTATCAAAATATACTGAACGAACGAAACGGCCTGGATTTCGACGATTTACTGATGAAGACGGCTTTTTTGCTGCAAGACCACTCCGATGTTTGCCGTGAGCTTAACGAACGTTTTAAATTCCTGCTAATCGACGAATATCAGGATACAAATCACGCCCAGTACAAAATCGCCAGAGCCCTCGTTTCACAGCACAATAATATCTGTGCAACCGGCGACCCGGACCAGTCCATTTATCGCTGGCGGGGGGCTGACATCCGTAATATCCTGGCTTTCGAGAGTGATTGGCCCAACGCCAAAATTGTTAAACTCGAAGAGAACTTTCGCAGTACACCAAACATTCTGGCGATGGCTGATAATTTGATTGCATTCAACCGAAATCGAAAAGAAAAAAAACTTGTCCCAACAAAACCGCCTGCCGGTGACGTCGACGTAGGTGTTTTTGAGGATGAAACCGAAGAGGCACAGGCTATTATTCAAAAAATAAAAGAACTTACTACAAAAGAAGACATCCATCTTAGAGATATGGCGGTATTCTATCGTGTTAATGCTATGAGCCGTGTGCTTGAAGAGGTATTCGTAAAGAACAGGATACCGTATCAGGTTGTTCGCGGAGTGGAATTCTATAGAAGAAAAGAAATCCGGGATTTACTTGCCTATTTGAAAATTCTCGTAAATCCTGATGATGAAATCGCCTTGTTGCGCATCATTAACACACCCGCTCGCGGTATAGGAAAGGTAACAATAAATAAAGTTCGTGCATACGCCGCTGAGAAGAAAATCCACTTTTACGAAGCGCTGAAGAAAGCTGAACAGATAGAATCTCTATCCATGGCTGTAAAAGCAAAGCTTGCAGTTTTTGTCAATATGCTCGAACAGTTTAAAAAAGATACTTCCGGCCAAATCGCACAACTTGTCGAACGTGTCTTTAACGAATCGGGATTAGCCAAGTATCTTAGTTCAGCAGGCCCAGATGGCCAAAATGCTCTGGAAAATGTAAACGAACTGATAAACGCTGTCGCTGATTATGACAAACAGGCGGAACAGCCCTCACTTATTGATTATCTCCAGCAGATATCTCTCTTCAGCGATACTGATGCTTACGACAACTCGAGCGACTGTGTTGCGCTTATGACCCTGCATGCTGCGAAGGGACTCGAATTTGAAAATGTCTTTATTGTAGGCGTTGAAGACGGCATCTTGCCCCACGAAAGAAGTAACGCAAGTGTAAATAAAGATGAGATGGAGGAGGAACGCAGGCTCTTTTTTGTCGGTATAACCCGCGCAAAAACCGGCTTATACATCAGTTACGCCCGATACCGAACAGTGCGAGGCCAAATGCTGCGAACAATATCCTCACAGTTTCTTTTCGAACTCGGTCAGGAGATAACCGAACAAACCCGGGAAAAGGAATATTATGATGACCAGGAAAATCACACCTCTTCCGGCTTCGACCCGGGCCAGTTAGTTCGGCATCAATCCTTCGGACTCGGCAGAGTTAAAGAATATATCAATATGGGTGAAAACAGTGTCGTCGTAGTCCAGTTTAATACGGGATACACAAAGACACTAATGGTAAGGTACGCCGGTCTTTTAAAAGAAGATATTTAAACTTAACAAGATGTAAAACCCCGCACAACGCTTAGGGTCTTTACACCGAAACACCAGAAAATCAATTGCATATCAATCCACACACGTTATAATCTAACGGCAAATCGAGACTATGAAATTATCAAAGGGAAATACCAGTGCAGAAATCAGAAATTAAACTTCACTACAAAAACGTTATGGCAGATGTCATAGGTGACGAGCATGGTATCACTAATCAGCAGTGGGCCGACCTGGCTGAGAAAACCAAAAAGCTCATCCCAATAATCAGGGAGGAGATAACTGGCTATCAAAGACACCCTAAAATCACACGTACAATATACGGTTCACTCCTAACGGATAAAAAAATCGGTTGCGATGTCAAGAAATACATCAAAGAGCTAAAAAAACGATGTGAAAATCTCGTTGTCCTTGGTATCGGTGGTTCCGCTCTGGGCAACATAGCGTTGCAGACTGCGCTGAATCCGTTTATGTACAATCTCGACGACAAGCAACGCCGGGGGCCACGTCTGTTCGTCTTTGACAATGTTGACCCTTCACAATTCAAATCATTCCTTAAATGGCTGGACAATAAGCTCGATAAAACCATTTTCAACGTTATTAGTAAGTCCGGTGAAACCGCAGAGACCTTAAGTCAGTTTATGATTATTCGTCAGCTTCTTTTGGATAAACTCGGCCCCCAAGGCCTACGAGACCAGGTAGTAGCTACCACTAAAACAGAAGATAGTATTCTTCACAAGATTGCTGTGGATTCGAATTTGCGAGACCTCGAATTTTATAAAGATGTCGGAGGTAGATTCAGCGTATTAAGTGCGGTTGGCCTGTTTAGTGCCGCTATGTGCGGAATCGATATCGATGCGTTACTGGAAGGCGCTCGCGATATGGATGCCAGGGTAAAATGTGAAGACTTCCACAAAAATCCTGCTGCAATCAACGCAGCAATAAATTATCACTATTACAATCATGGCAAAAGAATATCAGTAATGATGCCATACAGTTATGCTCTGAAGGACTTTGCAGACTGGTACAGGCAACTCTGGGCGGAAAGCCTCGGTAAAAAAGAAGATTTAAAAGGAAATAACGTTCACATCGGCCCAACGCCCGTAAAGGCACTCGGCGCTACGGACCAGCACAGTCAGGTGCAGTTATATCGCGAAGGGCCGAACGATAAATTGTTTACTTTCCTGCAGGTAAATAATTTTGATAATGATATCAAGATAGACGAATTTCCAGACTGCGCCTCGGAGCTTGCCTTTCTTGTCGGGAAGAATCTGGGCACACTCCTGAATAACGAAAAGAAAGCAACTGAGTACGCACTTTTAAGAAATAAGCGGCCATGTCTAACGGTCCTTTTCGACGAGGTAAATGCCTATACGGTCGGCCAGTTTATTCATTTATTTGAGGTAACAACTTCTTTCACGGGCGCATTGTTCGACATTG
>CAZJIR010000089.1:0-1342 GCA_964546095.1 uncultured Pirellulales bacterium | reverse complement strand
GACATTGATACTTACAATCAGGAAGCAGTTGACTTAGGTAAGCATTCTACTTTTGCTCTTAAGGGCAAAACGGGTGATTGTAAGTTCGGTAGATACGAAGAATTAACAAAGGAAATTCGAGCTATGACTGAAATTGACGAGAGGTTTCTGGTTTGATACTCTTTTTCGCATCTCATTATTCTGTAGGCCGGGGGATTTAGTAATGGATTACGCAGTGATAATGGCAGGGGGGACCGGTAAAAGGTTATGGCCTCTTAGCCGGCAAAAACGCCCCAAGCAGGTCTTAAGACTTATCGAAGGCCAAACGCTTCTTCGCAGGTGTTTCGAGCGTCTGAAACCCATATTCGACATAAGAAACATAATCGTTCTCACAAACGCCGGCTATGCAGACGTGGTTCGCGAAAACCTATCTGAACTACCCTTAAATAATGTTATAGCTGAGCCTGCTGTTCGTGATACGGCCGGCGCCATCGGGTTGGTATCAACCGTTTTGAGAAAATATGACGCCGAGGCCACGATAGCTGTGGTTACAGCCGACCAGATAATAAAGCCACCGGAAGTGCTGCAGCAGGCCCTCAAAGATGCTCTTATCTATGTGAATAATAATCCTGAAGGGATGATTACTTTCGGCATCCAGCCGACATTCGCCAGCACTACACTCGGTTATATAAAATGTGTTAATCCTTGCGAATACTCTGGTTGCGAAAACATGATATATTCCGTAGAAGCATTCAAAGAAAAACCCGATGAACAAACAGCAAAGGAATATATCACTACCGGCCAATATTTCTGGAACTCCGGTATGTTCGTCTGGAAAGCTAAAACAATCTTAGCCAATTTAGCAAATTTTCTTCCTGAGGCCACCGAACCGTTAGCCAGAATTCAAGCGGACTGGGGCAGCCCAAACCAAAAACAAACACTCCAAGACTGGTTTGTAAAACTTCCTAAAATTAGTATTGACTACGCCGTCATGGAAAAGGCTGACAGGGCTCACGCCATAAAGCTGGATTGTCGCTGGCTCGATATGGGCTCATTTGCAGCACTCGCTGATATTATAAGTTCCGACAAGAACAACAACGTCGTTGTAGCCGGAGCAAGCGAGATGCTTGACTGCAAAAACAGCATTATTGTTACCGAAGATAAGAAACATTTAATTGCCGCCGTTGGCTTAGAAAATGTGGTCGTTGCCCACACTCCAGACGCTACACTTGTATGTCATATTGGCCAGACTCAAAGACTCAAAGAGCTGCTTGAGTTGATAAAGCTTCACTCCGGCGAAAAATTTCTATAGCGTAACAACATCAAGAGCAATATATACACAAAATAATGAGATACCTTGCAA
>CAZJIR010000088.1:0-8739 GCA_964546095.1 uncultured Pirellulales bacterium | reverse complement strand
TAGCAAGCTGCTGCACGGGGTCAAGAATATTTATCTCCTCGGTCATACCCAGATGGGAAAGCAATTCGGCATACGCTTTTTGATGTATCCCCGTTTGAAATCCGCCAAGGTCAATCGGCACCCTGTCAGGAATTTGGTGATTGAGAGCTTTTACTACACGTTGCCTCGAAGTCATTGTTTCTTTATTCGCCATATTCAAATTCTCCGACAACATTTACTATGCATCGATCTTTTGAATGTACACCGGATTTTAAAGTTTTATTTTCCGACCGATGCAAGGTAGTTTCCCAACCCAACAACAACTGTCGATAATATGAGCACAAGTATTCCGGATAAAATTATCTGATGTGTCCTGCGGCTTGCCCCTTTCCATTCCCTAAAGAACAATCCCCATATATTGCTGAAGACGATGATAAAGGCCATGTGGATGGTCCAGCTTGAAAAGTCGTACTCACCCATTTTCGTTGTGCCCATTCCGTAGAACATAAACTGAAAGTACCAGGTAATACCGGCCAGTGCCGAAAAGATGTAATTGCCGGGAAGTGACGTGTTGCCGCCATCAAGATAATTTTTCGCCGTACGGTTCTTAATATTCAGGAACACACACCATACAAAATTCGTCGTAAACCCGCCCGCAAGAATACAAATAAAGACTGCGCTGTTCTGCCACAAAGACGGCACGCCCCGCTCGACCGCAAGCTGAGCAATCGGTTTTCCGGCTGCTATGCCGAATGCCATACACGCACTCATTACGCCGGCAAACGTCGCGACCCAGAGCCCCTTGATGAAGTTGAACTCTTTAATCGTTTCTTTCTTTTGCTCCTCCGACAGCTCTTTCTCTTTGGAAATACCCGCCCAACCGCAGATTGCGATGCCAATAAGACAGACAAGCACACCTGCAAGTATGGTCAGGCCTGATGGATGAGTGATTAAGTCGCCGAAAGTGCCAAAATATATCGGTGGAATAATAGTACCGAACGCCGCACAAAATCCCAGCGCAATCGCATATCCGAGTGACATTCCAAGGTAGCGCATTGAAAGTCCGAATGTCAGGCCTCCGACGCCCCAAAGCAAACCAAAAAGATATGTCCAGAAAATACTGCTCGCGGGCGCTTCCCGCAAAATTGAAATCAAGCCCGGCACCGTCAGAAGCGCTATAATCCAGGGCATAATAATCCAGGAGAAAAGACCATTTACCAGCCAGTAACTCTCCCACGCCCAGTTGCGAACCTTTTTAAAGGGAATATAGAAACTGCCGGCAGCGAAGCCTCCGAGGGCATGCAGAAAAACACCTAATGCTATCATAAAAAAACTTTCACGTTTTTGATTATGAACAACACTTTTAGACTAATTATTTTTGGCAGTAATCGATAAGGCGTGCGATTTCACTTCGCAGGTCTTTGCGGTGCACAATCATATCCACAAAGCCGTGTTCAAGCATAAACTCGGCGGTCTGAAATCCCTCCGGCAGCTCGACCTTGATTGTCTCAGCAATCGTACGGGGCCCTGCAAAACCGATAAGCGCGCCGGGCTCAGCGATTAAACAATCACCCAGCATTGCAAAGCTGGCCGTGACCCCACCTGTTGTAGGGTCGGTTAGAACGCAGATATAAAGTCCGCCGGCTTCGTCGAACTTCGCTAATGTCGCGGAGGTCTTGGCCATCTGCCCTAACGAGACAACACCCTCGTGCATTCTCGCTCCGCCGGAGCAGCAAACCGCCACCAGGGGCAGCTTCTCGGCCATCGCCATATCAACCGCCGCACACAGCTTCTCGCCTACTACGAAACCCATAGAACCCATCAGGAAATTCGGTTCCATCACAGCCAGGATTACGCCCCTGCCCTTTATAAAGGCCTTGCCAATTAATATGGCCTCTTTCGCTCCTGTTTTTTTCTCATCGGCTTTGATGCGCTGTTTGTAAGTGGTCCCCCTGAACTTAAAGCCCAGCGGGTCATCTGTGGTTAAATCGCCAAAAAACTCCTGAAACGAATCTTCATCAACCAAATATTTAATTCGAGTCGTTGCTTCGATACGAAAGTGGTGATTACATTCCGGGCAGACATTGAGATTTTTTTCAACCGAGCTTTTATACAGCATATGCTCACAGCCGGGACACCGTATCCACAGCCCTTCGGGCATCTCTCTGCGCGGCTTCAATGAAAAACCGTTCCACTTGGACTTCTTGGATTTTACTTTCTTTCCCATAGCACCTTTTACTTAGGCCCCGCGTTTCACGCAGGATTCTTCCACACCAATATACGTTCGATTAGTCTGAGGATTTTACCAAAAATGAACAGAAATGACTATAAAAATTACTCGGCCGCCTTACGAATCGCGTTTATTGCGGCAATACGGTCTTTTTTTGCGAATATTGCATTGCCCGCCACAAGGGTATCGGCACCGTATGAAACTACTATCGGCGTGGTTTTAGGGTCTATCCCGCCATCGACCTCGATGCGGACGTCGGGGCCGACAATTTCTCTAACCCTCGTAATTTTTTTTGCCGCCTCCGGCATAAACTTCTGCCCGCCAAAGCCGGGACGCACCGTCATTACCAGAATCATATCGCAAAGAGGTGCAACACCCGCTATGCGCTCGACCGGCGTTTCCGGATTCAGGCATATACCGGCGGTGCATTTTAAATTGTGCAATTTTTCGATAAGTCTCTGTGGCTCATTAGCCACTTCAATGTGAAATGTAATATGGTTTGCGCCGGCTTCGATGAAGCGCTCGGCATATTCATCAGGCTCACTTATCATCAAATGAGCATCGAAAACAATTTTGCTGTACTTGCGAAGCTTGGCAATTACCGGCGGGCCGATGGTAATATTCGGAACGAAGTGGCCATCCATAACGTCAAGATGCACAATCTTTACACCGGCCGATTCCACTACGGCTATCTCATCGGCTAATCTTGCGAAGTCAGCGCTAAGAATCGACGGCGCGACCTGAACTGTTCCTGCTTTGGGTAATCTCATATTTTTTTGATTACCGCCAAATACAAACTCTACTTCTCATCGAGGATTTCGAGGCACTTGAATTTTTTACCTTCCAGAAATTCAAGTGAAGCACCCCCGCCGGTGGATATATGGCTTACTCTGTCTTCCAGGCCGAGCTTTTTCACCGCCGCCGCACTGTCACCACCGCCGATTATACTGCGTGCGCCTTTGTCCGTAGCCTCGGCCACTGCTAAAGCAACAGCTTCTGTCCCATCATCAAAAGGAGGTATTTCAAAGACACCCATCGGCCCGTTCCAAACGATGGTCTTTGCATCGGCAATTTTCTCTGCAAACGTCTGTTTTGCAATCGGTCCTATGTCAACAGCCTGAAAGCCGGGGTCAATATCACCCACTGCGGTGCGGTGCGATGCACCAGGCTTGAGCTCGCGGACAACATCATGGTCCACGGGTAAAACCACTTCACAATCAGCCTCAACCGCCTGTTCCAAAAGCTTTTGGCCCTTGTCAATAAAGTCGTTCTCGCACAGGCTTTTACCGATGGACTTGCCCTTTCCCTTTAGAAACGTATACGCCATGGCCCCGCCAATAATGATGCGATCGACTTTATCTATGAGATTCTCAATCACACCTATCTTGTCCGAGACTTTTGCACCGCCCAAGATTGCAACGAAAGGCTTTTCCGGGTTACTAAGGGTATCACCTAAAAACTTCAGCTCCTTTTCGATAAGAAAACCAATTACCCGCGGCTTGCCTTCCATCAGGCACGGAACCGTGTACATTGATGCATTATCCCTGTGCGCCGTACCGAAAGCATCGTCAACGTAAATATCCGCCAAATCCGCAAGCTGCCGCGCAAAATCGTCCTTGGCCTGGCGCAATTGCGCATCTTCTTTCGCCGCCTTGTCCTTTATGGTTTCTTCCTTGTGGAATCGCAGGTTTTCAAGGAGCATGCATTGGCCGGGGGTTAGTGCCTGGGCCTTTGTTTTTGTTTCCGGGCCGATACAATCATCAGCGAAAACTACCTCCTGACTTAAAAGCTCTGAGAGTCTTTTAGCAACAGGCACCAGAGACATCTTGTCCTCTCTTTGTCCTTTGGGTCTGCCAAGGTGGCTCATCAGAATCAGCGCACCGCCACCATCCAATACTTCCTTTATTGTCGGCAGCGCCTTAACGATACGGTCGTCGCTTGTAATATTACAGTCATCATCCAGCGGCACATTAAAGTCGCACCGCATCAGGACCTTTTTGCCTTTTACATCGATATCGGCAACAGTTTTTTTAGCCATTTCTTTTACCTGCTCTTTTATATTACTTTCATGTATGAGGATATCCATGTCGAACCCCGCATTTCATTTGGCGTTTAAATTTGTAACCGGAGTTTATTGTTCGATATTCGAAACTCTAATTACATTTTTGCCATTTTTTCCATAATGTCAACGCTGCGGTTCGAGTAACCCCACTCGTTGTCATACCAGCTTACGACCTTAACCATATTGCCTATGACCATTGTGCACAGGGAGTCGAAGATGCTTGAAGCCGGATTCAATACGATGTCGCTGCTGACAATCGGCTCATCGCAATATTCCAGGATGCCCTTCATCGGGCCATCGGCAGAGGCTTTCATCGCTGCGTTTACACTATCAACCGTAACGTCCTTTTTGACGTTAACCACAAGGTCAACGATACTACCGACCGGAATGGGCACTCGAACAGCCATTCCATCGAGTTTGCCGGCAAGATCAGGGATCACTTTGCCGATGGCTTTCGCGGCGCCTGTAGAGGTGGGGATAATGTTTGCCGCAGCGGCCCGTGCGCGACGCAGGTCGCTATGTATCATATCAGCCACCCTCTGGTCGTTGGTGTAGGCGTGAATCGTGGTCATAACTCCCCGCTCGATACCGAAAGTGTCGTTGAGGGTCTTGGCTATAGGCGCAAGGCAGTTTGTCGTACAGCTTGCATTCGATACACATTTCACATCGGCAGTCAGCTTCTCATTGTTAACACCCAAAACGATTGTTGCGTCAATCTCGTCCTTTGCGGGGACGCTTAACATGACCTTGCTGGCGCCGGCCTTGATGTGGTCGGCGTAACCGCCTTTTGGCGATTCGGCCTTGCGGAAGATTCCCGTCGATTCGAGGACGACCTTAACGCCCATATCCTTCCAGGGCAGTTCCGCAGGACTCCTGACGGCCAGGACCTTGACGGATTTGCCGTTGATGATTAGTGCATCGTCCTTTGCCTCAACCGTTCCATTCCATTTGCCCATCACGGTGTCGTATTTGAACAGATGCGCAAGGCTCTTGGCATCCGAGAGGTCATTGATTGCAACCAGTTCCAAATCGCCTTTTCTTTGTGTAATAATTCTTGCTACGGCCCTGCCTATCCGGCCAAACCCGTTAATTGCCACCTTTGTAGCCATTTGTACTTCTCCTTTATTTTCGATAATAAACACCGTTTTTTCTGGTTTAATTCCCCGCCAATCGCTTTTGCGGAGTAAACAAGTGAGCTACTTTATGTATTACCCGCCCTATTGTCAAGAATTTATTCCAAATCCGTTTATTTGTCCGCTGATTAGATGCAAAAACACATTGTGCGGGATTTTTTTTGCCAAAACATAAAAATCACCGGAAACACATTTTGTTTATATCAAAACATATCCGCCCATCGTCATATTAGTAGCGGTTCGTTATTCCAAATATCAGGTGTGCGGAAAAACAAAAATGAGGTATAATCACACATGAAAAGCTTAACGATAAAGCCGGCTGCCATTTTTGCGGCCATAATGATAGCAACTATTACTTTATATCTCTTGAAACCACGATTGGCCCCACTAAACATAAAGCTGCCAAAGCCGATGTTCGTAGGTACTCCACAGGACACAATGGTTCCCAACCTTGAGAAGCCTTTGGGCAAGGCGCGTCCGCCTTTCCTGGCGCCGATTGGAACAACTAATGTGGCTCTCGGAAAACCGGTAACCAGCAGCGATGAAGAACCCATCATAGGCGAGATAGACTATATCACCGACGGAGATAAAGAAGCGGCTGACGGCCGTTACGTTGAGTTAGGCCCTCTTTTACAGCATGTTACTATTGACCTTGAAGCAATGCATGAAATTTATGCCATTGTAATATGGCATTACCATAAGCAGGCCGTGGTTTATTTTGATGTGGTAGTGCAGTTTGCCGATGACGCTGATTTTATCACAAACGTCAGAACGCTGTTTAATAATGACATTGATAACTCTGCGGGTCTTGGTGTCGGTACAGATATGTACTATACGGAAACCAACGAAGGTAAACTCATCGACGCCAAGGGCGTCAAAGCCCGTTATGCCCGCCTCTACAGCAAAGGAAGCACTAAAGATGATTTGAACCACTATATAGAAGTGGAAGTTTACGCTAAGCCTACCGAATAAAACCTCCAAGACTAATCTTAAGATATCTGAAAAGGCCATCTCGCTTTTTCCTCTCCCTCCGCACCGCAGGGGCCTTTTATTAGATACTCGGCCTGGATAGATGAAGGTGAGATAAAAAACTGATTTTTTAGGGCGTATTCACTGGGCCTGAAAAAATCTCATTAACAGGAATTTTTTTGTTTTAATAGCCTCCACGTGTATATTATTATGTTATCAGCATTTTTTACAAAACCAGAGAAAGCAGTTTAATTCAGGAGCGCAAAAATTAAAAAGGTACTTTTTTTATTACTTATAGTCTCTGTGTTTTTAACTGGTTGTGCTGGCAGGAAAGCTAATCCTATTGCAATCTATCTACCGGGCGATGAAAACCGAAGCTGTGATGAATTAAAAATGGAAATTACTCAACTTCAATCTGATATGCAACAGCTGCTCCCAAAGACAAACAAGGGCTTAACAAACACATTATGGGCCACTGCTGGTGTGTTCTATATTGCTCCATTCTTCTTTATGGATCTCAAAGATGCTGAAAAAACTGAATATGATGCAATGAGGAGGCGTCACAATCGTCTTCTCATTTTAGCTGCAAAAAAGAACTGTGACATGAGCGGAATAAAGGCCGAAAGAATCCCTTCAATAGAAGAGCGAGAATTGGCAGATGAAATTCAGACTGAAGAAAGGTGATTAACAACAAAGCAAAAAAATAACAATATTAGACAGTACTTTTCTAAGAGAAAATTATTTATATATTACTTGCATGTATTTTGTACATAAACAAAGGAAATGAAAAGGTGGGACCAAGAAAAATGTATTTTTGCTAAGGACACAAAATGAAACGAAGTTTATTGAGAAAGATTATAATAAGCACATTTGCTTTAGCTATCTTGAGTGCATTCTTATTTACCTGCGGTTGTGCGGCACGATCGAACAGAATGACACCCTTTGATTTCGAAGTAGTAAATAAGCATCCTTATACTGTCAGTATCAGTGAATCGATAGGAGGTAGGGAGACTCATCCACTGTGGTCTTCGCAAATTTCGAACATGGCATTTACAGATGCTTTAAACAACGCCTTGGCACGATCAGGTATTTTTCAGGCTGTAATCAAAGGCGGGGGTGCGGATTATATTCTTGATATCACAATTTTGGATTATGATCAGCCGATAATAGGGATCAATTTCGATGTATGCATGAAGACAAAATGGGAACTGACTGATGCAAAGAGGCTTGTACCTGTGTGGTCTGAAAGTTTTGAAACAACTTACAGGGCGAAACTCACCGATGCACTTCTTGGGCCAGAAAGATTACAAAAAGCGAATGAGGGCTCTGTACGAACCAACATTAAGGAAGGTATTAAACGACTGTCAACATTGGACCTATAATTGACAGAGAATAAGCAGGTAAGAATAAAACTGTCCCTCTTGTTACTACTTGGCCTCAATGTAATACTGGCTGGCTCCTCTGTAAACGCAGGTTTCAATTTAATTCCCATCACAGGCCATTTAAATGACGAACTTGTCTCGATAAGTAGACAGGAGTATGGAAAATTACTTAAAATCGCCGTTTTTTACTTGACAGAATTGATTTTGCATATTAAGATTCTCCACAGTCGTTCCAAGGGTGGAACCGACCTCTGGCAAGCATGTCAAACCTAAGCCCTTCTAAATAATAATTCAGTTTTATTGTTATTTAAGGAGATAAGCTTATGGCATCTCAAGGACTCCTGTTCTCAGAACCCTCAATTGCCGAAACATGTGTATGGTGTGAATTGTCCGAAGGCATAAACCCGGCCGAATGGGCAAATTTATGCCGCCATATCGGCACTCTAAGCAAAAAGGATTTCGAACTTCTTAGAAAGCAAATCCTGCCCGAACCCGATAGTATGAGAAACAAGCCGAAAAACTCCAGCGTCTTAGCGAATATCCCCTTAGTCAGCATAGGCCCCAGCGGAATAGGCGGTCAGTACCAGATGGAAAACTTCGGATAAAGCCACGAAATTTACCCTTGGGAAGCCAAGTCACCTTTATTCTTTATCCTTTAGTCTTAGGATTAGTAAATGTTCAATCGTCCATCTTCAATCTCGCAGATCCGGCTCTCCTTAGACGGAATAAATCGTAAATTAAATAACTTCTCCCACTCCCATCTTCCATCGTTCGTCTTCCATCCTCTATCTTTTTTCCTACGTCTCCTCACCGTAATCCCCCCTCTCCACAGATCCCCACTCCACACGACCGCAACGTCCGATAATATTTTGCCCGTTTTCAATACTATTATCCATGTTTTACCTCCTCATTTTCTTAGCCTCCAACTTTTACTGCCTTTTACCGCCTATAAGAAGGAGCTATTTATGTGCTTATAAAGCACAT